>CAYNDN010000030.1:0-18131 GCA_964395075.1 uncultured Lentimicrobiaceae bacterium
TCTTTTGGCAAACCAACGGATCAGGATATTTTCTAAATTCAAACGTACTGGAAACCACTTACGTACCAAGTACTGCTGACTATAACAACGGATCAGTAGGCCTCAGCCTTTTCGCTTTCCCGTGTAACCCTTGTACAAATTTCAAAACGGAGACCATGACATTGTCATTTGTTTCTGATCCCACTGCTGATGCCGGGGAGGATGCAACTATTTGTTCTACCGAATCATATCAGCTCGAACCCGCTGTTCAGGATGCATGTGGAATGCTTTGGGAGACCACCGGCGATGGTACTTTTGATGACAATAGTGCTGAAAGCGCAGTATATTATCCGGGTCCCGGAGATGCAATATCAGGTAGTGTTGAGATATGTTTGACGGCATTGCCATGTGGATCTTGCGAAAATCCGGCTTACGATTGTTTGACACTAACCGTTATTGCAGGCCCAACAGCCGATGCCGGTGCTGATGCCACCGTTTGTGAAAATCAGGGATATCAACTTGCCGGTATTTCTGAAAACAGTTGTGGAATCCAATGGACATCCACCGGTGATGGTGTTTTTGATGACCCGGTTGCTTTGAATACAACTTATACACCAGGGCTGATCGATATCGAAAACGGAACTGTTGTTTTGACACTTTCAGCAGATGCATGTTCACCTTGCTCAAGTTATGTTTCTGACGACATGACCTTAAGTTTTGCCATGCTTCCTTTAGTTGAAGCCGGAACAGATGCAACCATTCTTGCTGGTGAAGATTACCAGGTAACAGATGCGTTTGTTGAAAACACATCATCATTTAGTTGGTCAACAAATGGTGACGGGGAATTTGATGATGCGACAAATATTTCACCCGTTTACACACCGGGTAATGGAGATATTGCCAATGGCATGGTCTCATTATGCATTACCGCTCAACCGCTTGATCCGTGTACAACACCTGCTACAGCCTGTTTGAATTTATCAATCGTATTGCCGGCTGAAGTTGATGCTGGGCCGGATGCGACCTTATGTGAAGGCACCAATTTCTTTGTTGAATTTGCAACTGCCGAAAATTATAGTTCACTCGAGTGGACCACTACTGGCGACGGTACTTTCAGTGATGCAGGAGTGCTTAATCCGGTTTATTTCCCGGGTAACCTCGACATAATTAACGGAACTACCGTATTGTGCCTTGAAGCGCAACCGCTACCTCCGGCAAGCCTTGGTGATCAGGATTGTATGACACTTACCATTGTGCCTGCCCCAATTGCTAATGCCGGATCAGATGATGAAATATGCCAGGGAGATAGTTATCAGCTTGACGGATTTACGGAAAATGATTGTGGAAATTACTGGACTACTAATGGTGACGGTACTTTCGATGACATTTCCTCCTACAATGCAACCTATTTCCCGGGTTCTAATGATGTTTTAACTGGTACAGTTGAAATATGCATGATTGCCCAAGGTTGTGAGCCCTGTGAAGATGCCATTGATTGTATGATACTTGCCATAAATCTAAATCCGGTGGCTATTTCCGGAAGCGATGCAACTATTTGTGAAGACCAATCTTATATGCTTTCCGGAACTGTCCAAAATGATTGTGGTGCACTTTGGGAAACTTCCGGCGATGGTATTTTTAATAACGCCGCAATGATAAATGCTACATACACGCCCGGTCCTTCCGATATTGCACAGGGATCAGTGCAGTTGTGCTTAACTGCTGTTGGATGTGCGCCATGCCCGGATGATCAGGATTGCATGACCCTTTATTTCGAGGCAGCCCCGGAAGCTCACGCAGGTCCGGATGTCACCGTATGTGAGGACGAAACCATTCAACTTTCAGGATTGGTTGAGAATGCCTGTGGTTCGCTTTGGTATGCAAATGGCGATGGAAACTTCGATAATCCGGAAAACCTTGATGCAACCTATACTCCTGGAGTAAGTGATATTGCAAATGGATTTGTAACGCTATGCCTTGTTGGTGAACCCTGCGATCCCTGTGGAACACAGGATGAAGATTGCTTAACCCTGTTTTTGGCACCAACACCTTCTATTGATGCAGGTGGGGATGCAGAGGTTTGTGAAGGTGATAATTTTACCTTATCCGCTACAGCAGAAGATGCTTGTGGAATACTTTGGGCCACCTCAGGAACGGGTACATTTGATAATCCGGCACTTATTAATGCTACCTATTTCCCATCAGCATCAGATCAGGCGGATGGCTTTGTAGAATTGTGCCTGTCGGGCGATGCTTGCGGTCCTTGTTCCGGTTCTGTGAGCGATTGTATGATCTTAACATTTGCGCCACCACCATTTGCTTTTGCCGGTGATGATCAAACAATTTGTGAGGACGAATCAGTTGTAATGAATGGTTTTGTTGCGGATGCCTGCGGATTTATATGGATCAGTAATGGTGATGGAAATTTCGATGATAATGGAATTTTAGGTGCAACTTATACACCAGGGCAGCAAGATATTGCAGCAGGAACTGTAGAGTTATGTCTTGAGGCGTATGCATGCAACCCCTGTGAATCTGAAATGACTGCCTGCCTCACAATCACAATTTTCAAGAATCCCACAGCAGATGCAGGATTGGATCAAACCGTTTGCGAAGATCAAACCGTAGCCTTGTCAGCCACCGTTAATGATGCGTGTGGTGTTATTTGGTCAACTAATGGCTTTGGTTCTTTTGATGATGCCCAATCGCTCACCCCGGTCTATACCCCGCGCATGTTTGACATAGGTGCCGGAACAATCGAAATCTGTGTAACGGCTGAGGCATGTGATCCTTGCACACAGTCTGTTCAGGATTGTTTAGATGTCACTTTTATCGAACAAGCCTTTGTAGATGCCGGTGAAGATGATGAAGTTTGTTTGAATGCGTCCTATCAGCTTAATGGTGAGGCTGAAAATGTTAGCGTGGTATTGTGGTCAACTTCCGGTGACGGTTTGTTTGATGATGCCACCCTGACGGATGCAGTTTATACACCCGGAGCGAACGATGCGTTGGCTGGTGCTGTTGAACTTACACTAACAGGTTATGCTGTTGATCCATGCACTGCTGAGGCTTCTGACGCGATCACTTTGACATTGCAAGCCTGTCAGGCTATGGTAATTCCGGCGGGTTGGTCAGGTATTTCAACTTGGAGCGATCCATTGGATAGTGAACTTGAAGAGCTGTTTGCACCTGTGCTTGAGGAATTGATAATTCTTCAGACGATGCAGGAATCCTGGTGGCCTGCTGAAAACCTCAATACAATTGGTGTGTGGGACTATCAGCAAGGATACAAAATCAAGGTGACAGAAGAGGTAACCTTGAATATTCCGGGAAGCCCGCTCACAAGCACAACATTGAATCTTGATGCCGGCTGGAACCTGATTCCGGTGCTCAGTTCATGTGCTGTTGATGTGGTTGAGCTGTTTGATGAAATATCATTGGTTATGGTGAAAGAAGTTGCCGGCTGGAAGCTTTACTGGCCGGATTATGAAATTAACACCCTTGAAAACTTGTTGTCAGGAAGTGCGTATTTCGTCAATATGGAGACGGCCGGAAGCATTACCTTCCCGGTTTGTGACGATCAGAAATCCGGTTATATTCCTTCTTCATACGAGGTAATTCCTCCCACAATTTGGATAGATGTTGCACCAACATCTTCTTCACACACCATTGCTTTCCCAGCGGATGTTATTTCGGTAATTGAAGAGGGTAATTTTGTTGGCGTAACTGATAGTGAAGGAAAATGTTTTGGGTATGCTGAGTTTGTTGGAGAAAACATGAGTATTACCGCTTATGGTGATGACCCAACCACAGAGATTAAAGATGGTTTTGAAGTTGGTGAACCAATGAATTTTGTCATTTCTGAGGGCAATAGCGGCGGTCTCACCAATCTTGAGGTGGTTTATGATGAACTATACCAATCGGGTGGTTTATTTACCGAAAACGGGATTTCCGTGATCAAAGCAGTTGGTTCAACCGGAGTTTCAAACCTGGGATCAATAACTGAAATCAGTGTTTATCCAAACCCCTTCAAGCAAAATTTGATGATCGATTTGGGACATGATGCTGATTTTGATTTGGAAATCAGGAATATGCATGGCCAGCTGATATGGTCAGAGAAAATAACCGGCCCTGTTACTGAGGTGGATTTCTCTGCCTTCACTAATGGTGTTTACCTTGTGCGTGTTTCAGGAAATGGAAAAACCTATATTGAAAGGGTGACCAAACAATAAGCACTAAAACATTGAAAATAAAAACGGTGCTGATTTATTCAGCACCGTTTTTGGTTTAACCCCCAACACTCCAAAAAATCACTTTAGCGTTTTATGTCCCTAGTTAAAAATATCTTCAAGCTTAACATGTAATTCTTCTTCGCGCAGATCTCTCGCAATGATCACGCCGTCCGGGTTCAAAAGGAAATTTGCAGGAATTGAGCTCACCCCATATTGATTTGAAACTTCATTTTGCCAGCCTTTTAAGTCAGAAACGTGTGTCCATGTAAGTTTATCCTCAGCAATTGCATCTACCCAACGACCGTGATGCTGATCAAGCGAAACGCCCAGGATATCAAAACCCTTATCATTAAACTTTTGGTATGCTGCAACCACATTCGGGTTTTCTCTGCGGCAGGGCGAACACCATGAAGCCCAAAAATCTATCAATAGATATTTACCTTTAAACTGATTCAAAGAAACCGGGTTTCCCACCGTATCATTCTGCGTAAAATTTGGTGCCGGCCTGCCTATGGAAACCCGCTCTATTTTTTGAATTTGTTCATCTACCATGCCAACGTATTTCGAAGCTGCTATGGCAGGTGTAAATGTTGAACGCATATCCTTTAGTTCATCCAGTTCAAACTGATAAATGTTATTTATTGCTATGTATGGTCCAACCGGATTGTCGTTGTTTGATTTGATAAAATCAATTGTGAATACATGTTGGTCTTCATCAATTTTCATGGCTTTATCCCTGATTTGTTCAAGAAGCTCACTATCGTTGGCGTCCGAGGCAGCTTTAAATTCTGCATAAAGTACATTGCGCAGGCTGTCGAGCCTGTCAATTTCTTTACCAAAATCCTTGTAAATATCATGTGTTCCGGCACCTTCAAATTTGGGGTCACTAACATGCCCGCTTATTTCAATATCGCCAGGCTCCACAAAAAACCGAACAAATTTTTGATCGACTTTAAATTCAAGAAAATATGCTTCGGGCATATCAATGGTTCCGGTAAATGAAATGGATCCATCCTTCGAATCAATCGAATCTATAGCAACCAAATCATTGCTAACTACCTTCGATAGTATAATCCAGCCGGGTGAAGCACCATCAACCTTCCCGGTTATGCGATATTCGTTGGCCGGACGCGAACATCCAGCCACTATAACGATCAGGCTTAAAATCCAAATTACATTTTTCATAAGTCTATTTAATTTTAATTGTTCCAAATGATTAAGTGCTATTAACGTGAAGCTATTTTTTATCTTGTTTATAAAATAAAAACTGTAAGAAAAGTACCAGTATGAGGGTTGAAACGGAGCTGGCAACAATCCGGTGAAGGGTTTGTATTGAATTGTTAAGACTGAACACTTCAAGGGAGAATAAAACACCGTGATGCAAAAAAATCAGTATGACCGAATAAAAGAAAAACCAGCGAAACCCAAGGTGTGCTATTCCGGGTATGATTCCGGGTTCGTATTCTTTTTTTGATTTTAAAAGCCTGATTACCCCTGGCCGGATAAAGGCTGTAAAAACTGATGCGGCAGCATTTAGACCTAAGCTGTTCGAAAAAAAGTCAACACCTATTCCCATCAAAAACGCTGAAGTTAACAAAAGCCAGCCTGCCGTTTCGAAAGGGAGTAGCATAATAAAATAAATATAAAAAGCCGGGTAGATGTATCCGGAAATGTGGATGTGATTGAATATTACTACCTGGAGCAGGAGGATAATCACAAATCTTAATATGTTTTTACCAACCATCTTACTATTGCTGAATTATTTGGTTTTCCAATTCCATCAATTCTTTCCGGTAAATGTTTTGGATAGCATAAACATAATGGATGCTATTATAGTCCACAAAAAACCGAACCTCTATTTCAAAGAAATTATCCCCCGGTTCGATATTGAAATCTTCAACAACACCTATTGAAATTCCTTCGGGGTAAATATGAGAATATCCGCTTGTAATCACTGTATCGCCAATTATAACCTGAACATGTGAGGGCACATCAACGAGGGTTCCTTTTCGGTTGTCTTTTCCGCTCCAATACAATGATCCTACCTGGTTGGATGATTTAAGTTTTGCGCTAATCCTTGACTGGCTGTTTAAGATGGACATTATTGAACTGAAATTTTCAGAAACTTCTATTATCTGCCCCACAACACCATTTGTTGCTACTATAGCCATATCAGTTGAAAGACCATGTTTTTCGCCTTTATTAATTTTTATGAAATTGTTTTGGCGGGTAGTCGAATTGGAAATCACTTTTGCCGGGATATATCGATATTGTTGATTTTTTCCCGAATCGGGGTGAATGATCCGGATTGAATCGGGGATGCCCTGAATTTCAGAATACCGGTTTCTTAAAAAAGCATTTTCTTCAGCAAGAAGTTTGTTCGCTTTCCTTAAGGCAAAATAACCGGACACATTATCCTGAACCTGCAAAATTCGACCTGTAATATCCGAAGTTGTGTTTATTACCACGCGCCGTTGGTAATAGTTTGTGTTGATCAGGATAAACAATGCAACTGCTTCCAGGATTAGAAATAGGAAAAAGAAATAGTTTTTCCATAAAAAAACGATGAGATTCCGCATTTGGTTTAATCCTGGTTTTCCGGATATTTTCTATTTGATGAGGAAAGTAAATTTATCGAAATTTTTCAAAGCAATTCCGGTTCCGCGGGCAACAGCTCTTAAAGGATCTTCAGCCACATGAATTGGGAGCTTGGTTTTTTGATGTAAGCGTTTGTCTAATCCACGCAGCATTGATCCGCCACCTGCGAGGTAAATTCCTGTTCTGAAAATATCCGCAGAAAGTTCAGGTGGTGTCATTTCAAGAGCCTGCAGCACGGCTGTTTCTATTTTTGAAATTGATTTATCTAAGCAATGTGCCACTTCGGCATAGTTTACCGTGATTTCCTTTGGAATGCCGGTGAGCATATCCCGGCCATGTACTGCAAATTCGTCGGGCGGGTTGTCGAGCTCAGGCAGGGCTGCACCAACTTCAATTTTTATCCTTTCCGAAGTTCGTTCACCAATGTTGATGTTGTGTTGTTTGCGCATGTATTCTTCGATGTCGGCATTGAAATCGTCACCGGCAATACGTATTGATTTGTTATTTACAATCCCACCCAGTGCGATTACGGCAATTTCGCTTGTTCCGCCGCCGATGTCGATGATCATGTTTCCGGTTGGTTCCAGAACGTCAATCCCGATACCAATTGCTGCGGCCATGGGTTCATGGATCAACCTTACCTCGCGGGCTCCCGCTTGTTCAGCGGAGTCTTTCACGGCGCGTTCTTCAACTTCGGTGATACCGGATGGGATACAAATAACCATTTTAAGTGCTGGTGGGAAAAGACTTTGGCGTATCCCAATCATTTTTATCATTTCACGGATCATAAATTCAGCAGCCTGAAAATCGGCAATCACACCGTCGCGCAGTGGCCTGATGGTTTTTATGTTTTCATGGGTTTTACCATGCATCATTTGCGCACGTTTACCCACAGCTATAATCTGTCCGGTGCTTCGCTCCATTGCCACAATAGATGGCTCATCAACCACAACTTTATCGTTGTATATGATAATGGTATTTGCTGTACCAAGGTCAATCGCAATTTCTCTCGTAAAAAATGAAAATAATCCCATGTTGTTTTATATCTGAAATAAGGAAAATAATCTAACTATATGATTTTGAGCAAAATTCAGGGAAATCAAAACTTAAGTATCCTGAATAAGTTTTTCTGTTTAATGTTTAAAATGTCTGGTTCCGGTAAACGCCATTGCAACGCTATTGTTGTTGCAATATTCTATTGAGTCTTTATCCCTGATAGAGCCTCCGGGTTGAACAACAGCACTGATTCCTGCTTTGTGCGCAATCTCTACTGAATCAGCAAATGGGAAAAATGCATCTGAAGCCATCACAGCCCCCTCAAGGTTAAAATTGAAAGAAACCGACTTTTTGATAGCCTGTTTCAATGCATCAACACGCGATGTTTGGCCAACACCACTTGCCACCAACTGCTTGTTTTTTGCTAATACGATGGTATTTGATTTGGTATGTTTCACAATTTTATTGGCAAATACCAGGTCACTGATTTCGTTATCCGATCCTTTACGATGAGTAACAAAATCAAGATCATCAAGAGTTTCTGTTTTTAAATCGCGTTGCTGCACCAAAGCTCCGTTCAGCGCACTTCTGAATAACTTGCCGCTAGATGCGGGGTGATTATCAACGAGGATGATTCTGTTTTTTTTGGATTTTAATATTTCAAGCGCATCAACGTTGTAAGAAGGGGCAAGGATGATTTCAAAAAACAGTTTGTTTATTTCTTCTGCTGTTGCCGGATCAATTACCACATTGCTTACGATTACGCCGCCAAAAGCTGAAATGGGATCTCCGGCCAAAGCATCTTTCCAACAGGCAAGTAATTCAGGCCTTGAAGCAAGCCCGCAGGCGTTGTTATGTTTGAGAATTGCCACGGTTGGTTCCTGAAACTCCCTGATCAAATTTACCCCGGCGTCAAGATCAAGGAGATTATTGTACGAAATGTCCTTGCCGTGAAGTTGTTCAAAATTTTCATTGAGATTCCCAAAAAAGAATCCATCCTGATGAGGGTTTTCACCATAACGCAGTTTTTTAAAATTCGGCACACTGTGTTTAAATACCGGGAGATTTTCGGTGCGGTTGAAGTAATTGAAAATTGCAACGTCATAGTGGCTTGAAACTTCAAAAGCGCAGGCAGCAAAATATTGCCGCTCTTTAAGGGTAGAAAATCCTTTGTTTGTTGTTAATATTTTTTGGGCTTCTTCATAAAAGTCACTGGAAGGAATGATCAGCACATCGCGATGATTTTTTGCTGCTGCCCGGATGAGGCTGATACCACCAATATCAATTTTTTCTATAATTTCCGTGTCATCGTTCGTCCGGGCAACAGTTTGCTCAAAGGGATACAAGTCAACAATTACCATGTCGATTTCCGGAATGGCATACTCCTGCATCTGTTCCTGGTCTTCGTGTGCTGCCCGACGCCCTAAAATTCCTCCAAACACTTTTGGGTGAAGGGTTTTAACGCGTCCGCCCAAAATTGAAGGATACCCGGTTATGCTTTCGATGGAAACGGCATCTGCACCAAGTTCATGTACATATTCGAGGGTGCCGCCGGTAGAGAATATCTTAACTCCGAGAGCCTTTAATTTGCTAACCAAAGGTTCGAGACCTGCTTTATTAAAAACTGATATAAGAACCGAGTTAACTTTTTTATTACCTTCCATGATGGGTGATCTATCTAATTTATTCTAAATCATTTACCTGGGCGGGCACAAAATTATGGAAAATTTATCAGAGTTTGTTTATTTGTTCGTTAACTGCAGGAATTATTTTTTGAAGCAGAACCAACCATCTTTAATATTAATTTTCATGATGGATTATTCGAGCTAATGCCTTACTTTTACCAAATTATTCAATCCTAAAGCTGAACTTATGTTTCTTCTGATAAAACTCATACGTGAAAGCTATCTGTTTGCATTTCAGGCCATCATAGCCAACAAGTTGCGTACAGTTTTGTCGCTTTCAGGAATTACGATTGGTATTTTTTCGGTCATTTCTGTTTTATCCGTTTTCGATTCGCTGGAGAAAAGTATTCGTGATAGTTTAAGTGAACTTGGCAGCAATGTTATTTTCATCCAAAAATGGCCTTGGGGAGGCATGAATGGAGAATACCCGTGGTGGAAATATTTAAATCGCCCTGAAGCCACGCTTGCTGAGATGGAAGAACTCCAAAGAAGGTCGATATCGGCTGAAGCGGTGGCATTTTTTTTCGGCACCAACCGTACGGTAAAATACCACAGTAGCAGTTATGATAATGTGAATATTGTAGCCATATCGTATGATTATGATCGGGTACTTCCGTTAAACATCAGGGAGGGAAGATATTTTACACGTTCAGAAACCCTGGCTGGCCGCAACGTGGGAATAATAGGTTCAGAAATTGCGAAAAGTCTGTTTCCTAACAGTTCTCCAATCGGGCAGCGTATTAAAGTATTTGGCAGCAAGGTGGTAGTGATTGGTGTTCTCATGCAACAGGGAGATGGCACTTTTGGGAATTCAACAGACGAACAGATTTATTTACCGGTAAATTTTGTTAGAAACTTCATCAATGTGAGAAATACCGGAACAACCATAGTTGTAAAAGGGCGACCGGAAATATCAGTCAGTCAGGTAAAAGATGAGCTGATCGGGATAATGCGTTCGCTAAGGAAATTGAAACCCGGGGAGGAAAATGA
This sequence comes from uncultured Lentimicrobiaceae bacterium, assembly GCA_964395075.1. Taxonomy (GTDB): domain Bacteria; phylum Bacteroidota; class Bacteroidia; order Bacteroidales; family 4484-276; genus SABY01. The sequence continues at coordinate 10,481 of CAYNDN010000030.1, forward strand.
TTTTGCTGTTAATGAGGTTAGTGTGATCAACCAGAATTTACAATCATTTTTTAGCGGATTGGCAGTTATTGGATGGATTATTGGCGCATTTTCTCTTTTGGTAGGCGCATTTGGAATCGCTAACATTATGTTTGTTTCGGTGCGGGAACGAACAAATATAATCGGCATTCAAAAAGCAATCGGAGCCAAAAAGTACTTCATCCTGCTTCAGTTTTTATTTGAGGCTGTATTTCTGTCGTTGTTGGGTGGAATTGTTGGTTTGATCCTGATTTTCCTGGGAACATTGATTTTTAGTGGTGCTTTACCATTTCCCCTGATCCTATCACAACAAAACATCCTGCTGGGTATGGGAATATCAACATTTTTTGGTCTTGTTTCAGGAATCATTCCTGCCTGGGTAGCTTCAAGACTCGACCCTGTGGAGGCCATCAGGTTTGGGATTTGAACAAGACATTATTTATTGGATATTGTTCCAGAGTATGTGAAAGCATTTTGTTTCATCCGGATACCTTTCGGTACTTTGTTTCCAATGATTTTTCCACAAACGCAGAACACTGTAGTGTCTTTCACCAGTGTGTAATCTTTAATTATCCTTGCATCCCAGCAATGTATCACTTTTCCTTTGCCTACTTTGTGATACTTAAAAAGTTTTTTTTTACATTTTGAACATTTAATGGTGATCATCAAAGGCTAAATTATTTTTTATTAATTGCAAAGGCTAATCTACAAGCATTTTATGGCACAAAGCAAATTTAAAAAACGATGTTCACCCCCCAACATCATCGATTATTTTTATCTTTACAAAAAAATTTTTTATGCAAAAGCGCTGGGTGTTAAAAGATAAACCGGATAATGATGTGGTGATGAGCCTTTCCCGCTCATTAAATATCAGTACCCTATTGGCCAGCTTGCTAGCTCAGCGCGGTGTGAAGAGTTTTGACGATGCCCGCTCATTTTTCCGCCCCAAATTAACCCATCTTCACGATCCCTTTTTGATGAAGGATATGGATCGGGCTGTTTACCGGATTGAGAGAGCATTGCGCAACCGCGAAAAGATTCTTGTTTGGGGTGATTATGATGTTGATGGCACCACAGCCGTTGCCCTGGTTTACACCTTTTTGAAGTCTATTTATAAAGATGTAGGATTTTATATTCCTGACAGGTACAGCGAAGGGTATGGTGTTTCAAAAGCCGGTGTTGATTATGCCTACGAAAATAACTACACACTAATTATTGCCCTCGATTGCGGGATAAAAGCCATCGAGAATATTGCTTATGCGCAAAATCAACGGATTGATTTTATCATTGTTGACCATCACAGGCCCGGTGATGAACTGCCTCCGGCATTTGCTATCCTCGATCCAAAACAGTCAGATTGTAATTATCCCTATAAAGAGCTGTCAGGTTGTGGGCTGGGGTTTAAATTGGTGCAGGCCTTTTCCAGGAAAAACCACATGCCATTTAAACGGTTGCAAAAGTTCCTCGATTTGGTTGTTGTTAGTATTGCTTCAGATATCGTTCCTATTACCGGCGAAAATCGAATTTTGGCATATTATGGTCTTAAGCTGTTGAATTCGAATCCGAGGCCTGGTTTTACGGCTATCCTCCACTATAGCAACATCAGGAAAAAAACGGATTTTCAATATGTAGAGGAAGAATATGCCTTTAACAGGAAACTCAGCATTAGCGATCTTGTTTTTTTGATAGGCCCGAGAATTAACGCTGCCGGAAGAATGGAGAGCGGGAAAAACTCGGTAGAACTGCTTATCTCCAAAAATATCGAAAGTGCCATTAAAAAAGCGGAACAAATTAATCAATTCAATACCGAACGCCGAAACCTCGACATGCAGGTAACTCAGCAAGCACTCGAAATTTTGGAAAACGATAAAACCCACCCATTTAAAAAATCAACTATAGTTTATAACCCCGACTGGCACAAAGGCGTACTGGGTATCGTAGCTTCCAGGCTCACAGAGCAATACTACCGGCCAACTGTAATACTCACAAAATCAAACGGGCTGATTACTGGTTCAGCAAGATCAGTAAAAAATTTCGATGTCTATAATGCCATCGACCAATGTTTTGATTTGCTTGAGCATTTTGGCGGACATAAATATGCTGCCGGAATGTCGATAAAACCTGAAAATTTCCCGGCATTCAAAGAAAAATTCGAAAGCATTGTGGCCAGTACCATCGAAGATCACATGTTAATTCCCGAAATCTCGATAGATGCAAAAATTAAACTCAACAACATTTCCACTAAATTTTTTAAAGTATTAAAACAATTTGCACCCTTCGGGCCTGAAAATATGGCCCCGACTTTTTTAACCGAAAATGTTGTGGATACAGGATATGCCAGTATCGTTGGGAAAAACCACCTTAAACTTAGTGTTGTTCACCCTGACATTTCAGGCTTTCCGGTTTCAGGAATCGCTTTTCAGCAAGGCGACAAACTTCCGATAGTGCAAAGTGGCCGGCCTTTTTCGATATGCTATCATGTGGAGGAAAATGAATGGAACGGGCATGTTTCACTACAACTCAACATCAAGGATATTAATCCCTACGGCAACGAAATGGAATACTAAATGTATTCGTAGAACGACATCAATGCCCTGATGATTAAGATCACACCAAAGGAAAACAGCAAAATCCCCACAACTTTATTCATCCTTCTCACATTCTTCTCATTGAGCAGCGATTTTATTTTTTTCGCAATATAAGCTTTCACAACATCGGTTAGCAAAACCATCAACAAAGCACCGGCAAAAAACAGGGTGGCCGACCGGATGTTTTCATCACCATAATCAGAAGTTACACCTACGGTAACGGTCATCCAGAACAGCCAAACGTAGGGGTTGGCAACATTGAGGAAATAGCCTTTAAGCACATAAGTAAACCAGCGGGGGTTGGGTGTATTGTTGCTGCTATTGTTGTTGCCATTGATGTGAACGTGCCGGCTGAAAGCAACAATTCCGTAAATAATCAGCACTGCACCGGCAATAATCCCAAATATTAGCCTGTTGTGGCCGCTCGAAATGATTTGCATTGCACCCATGTAGCATAAAAACACCAGGGTGATGTCGCTGAGGAAAATGCCAATGGCAAGGTAAACTCCTGACCTGAAGCCACGATGAATACTTGTTTGTACAAGTGCAAAAAGTGCAGGCCCTAAAAGCACAGCCAATGTTAACCCGAGTATGGCCCCTTCGATTAATGGATTCATAGGTAAATTATTCCTGAACTGTAATGGTGCCGGTTATTGTTAATATTTGGCAACAGATCAGTAATAGCAAATGCTGCCCGGCAAAAGTAAAAGATTTTTTGGCACAGCAATTCCAGAGGTTGGGGAGAAAGTGCCGGATATCGACAAGTAGCATGTGAAAGTGTTCAAGTAGAAATGAAGGCTGGAAACTGGCGTTTTTACAAACCAGTAGTTTTATAATCACTGATGTATGCTTCCCACTCTTCAAGTTGTTTGGATTTGATAACCCGGGGGAATTTATTTTGTGCACCTTCTTTGCCATGATCCCGCATCCACTGGTAAAAAACTTTTGTGGGTAAAATTTCCACAAAAACTTCTTTGATTGCAGCAATGCGCTCAACGCGATAATCATCGTTTAGGTTTTTAAGGTTTTCATCAATCATTTGCTTTGCTAAGTCGGGATTAATATCATCGTCAGTGCCGAGATACCATTTATGAGCAAACATGGAATCATGCTTGATGCCTGCAACCGTAAATTCACGCACATCAATATTTAAATCCGCACTCATGATTTCGATGGCCCTGTTCATATTGTCCTGCGAAAGATGCTCGCCGCAAAGGCTCAGGTAGTGTTTGGTTCTGCCGGTAATTCTAATTTCATTCAGCTTTTTTGAGGTAAATTTTATGGTGTCGCCAATTAAATACCTCCAGGCTCCTGCGTTGCTGCTTATCAAAAGTGCATATTCTTTGCCTTCCTCAACATCTTTAAGTGTTATTGTTTGTGGATTTTCATTGATGTTTCCATCGTCATCAAAATTGTCTTCGTTAAAAGGGACAAACTCAAAGAATAAACCGGTGTCGAGCGAAAGTTGCATCGAATCTACACTAGGCCTTTTTTGATAAGCGATAAAGCCTTCAGAGGCAAGGTAGGTTTCCATGTAGGTGAGTGGTTTACCCAGCAGTTTTTCAAAACCTTTGATGTATGGTGCAAACGAAACACCACCATGTACATATATGGTGAGGTTTGGCCAGATTTCATGGATGTGTTTCAGGTTATATTCTTTGATGATCTTTTCAAGCAAAATCTGAAGCCATGCCGGAACCCCTACGATTACGCCAATATCCCAGTTCCGGGCATTTTTAACGATCTCATCAAGCTTGGTGTTCCAGTCGCGTTCCTTCGAAATACGTTTACCGGGTTTGTAAAAAACCTGGAACCAAAAAGGAATATTTCCTGTTGTAATACCTGACAGGTCTCCGGCGTAGTACGTTCCGTTAAACTGCAAGTGTGTGCTTCCGCCCAGCATCAGGATACCTTTTCCCTTTTCGAAAAACTCGGGTGGAAAATTGTATTGCGCAAGAGAAAGTAACTGCCGTACACTGGTTTTTTTAATGGATCGCAGCATATCCGCAGTTACCGGGATATATTTGCTTGAGGCTTCTGAAGTTCCTGAGCTAAGCGCGAAATATTTCACCTTACCCGGCCAACTTACGAACGGCTCGCCATTTAACGAGCGATACCACCATTTATTAAAGATGGCATTGTAGTCGTGAACCGGAACAAACTCCTTAAACTGATCATAGATAGATTTTGATCGTAATATCTCAGAGAAATTATAATGTTCACCAAAATGTGTGTACTGCGCTTTACGCAACAATTTTTTCAGCATAGTTTGTTGGGCTTTGCAGCCGTCAAACCTGGGTTGATTTTCTTTGTTGCTCAGGCTCCTCAACTCGATGGCGCGCTTTATGATAGAACCAATTATTGGCAAGATTGTACAATTTAATTAGTAGTTCGAGAACTTTCACGGGCAAAAATAAACAATTCAGAATAAGGATTTTTGATACCTGTTTTCCTCCAGGCTATTTATTTGTCCTGGTCAATCACACCAATAAGATAGCCCACTGCTGCTTCCAATTGTTGGTCGCGCCCTTTCACTACCACATCGTAATCAAGGCCTTGTTCGATGTCTGGCTCCAGCTGGAGGTTTTCAAGATATCTACCCTGTGCATCTTTGGTTCCTACCTGAGGGATGCCAAAATAAAGTGTGGGGTCAAGCAGGGTTTCCCACCAAACCGCTGTTGCAGTTCCCGGAACAGGCATTCCTATTGTTGTTCCCAGGTTAAGCGTTGTGTAGGTGTAAGGGAAAAAATGTGCATCCGAATAATTGCTTTCGCTCATCAACACTGCTGATGGTTTAATCCACTGATTCATGGGCTCATGGCCAAACTTTTTGCCGTTGGGCCAAAGCTCAACATATTTTTGGCCATTGAGCAGGATAGCCAGATCGTTGTGCAACCAGCCGCCGCCATTAAACCTGGTGTCCACGATGATGGCTTCTTTTTCGTGATGGCGCCCAAGAATTTCTGAGTAAATCTCACGAAAACTTTGGCTGCCCATGCTGCGCACGTGGACATAACCCAAACGGCCGCCCGAGAGTTCCTCAGTCATTTCTCGACGCTGCTCCACCCATCTTTCATATAAAATCTGGTTATGCTTTCCATAAGAAATGGGTTTTATGGTTTCATCCCATCGTTCACCAGATTCCGGATTGTAGATTGAAACGAGCATGGGTTTACCGGCTTTTTGGTTGAGCATGGTAAAGAAACTCTGACCAGCTTCGATGGTTTCACCATTTAATTTTTCGATGATATGTCCGGGCTTAAGTTTCGATTTGGCATTGTCAAAAGGGCCTTTATTCAATACTTCCACAACTTTAATCCCGTCATCCTGCCAACTCCAGTCGAACAGAATGCCGAGGCTGGCAGTTTTATCGCCATCTTCATCAGAGAAGCGGTATCCTGAACCTGTGTGGGAAGCATTCAGCTCGCCAAGCATTTCGCTGAGCATCTCTGCGTAATCAAAGTTATTGGTGATGTAAGGCAGGAACTTTTGGTATTCAGTCTTGTAAAAATCCCAGTCAACACCCTGGAGGCTCGGATCGTAAAACTTTTCACGAACCTGTCGCCATGCATGCTCAAACATGTAAGCACGTTCTCCCGGGAAATCCACAAACTGCTCTGCATCATAGCTAATCATTTCCTTTTTGTTGTCGGCTATTTTCACCTTGATGAATTTGCCGCCTGAGATCATGTACAGATATTTTCCCTCTTTATCCATTTGCATGGCACCTCCGCCACCTTCCAGCTTCAGCACAAGTTTGGTTTCGTTTTTCACAAGATCCTTCATCCATAAATCGTAGCCTTTTTCAAACCTACTCAGGTAATATAGCTTTTTGCCATCTTTGCTGATGATGGCATCAGAAAGTGAAGAAGAATTGATGGTGAGTCTGGTTTTTCGATCCTCAATGTCATCAAATTCAATTTTTATAGGCTCAACTTTTTTATTTTCATCTTCTTTATCAGCATCCTTTTCTTTGTCTTTTTTCTTATTCGATTTTTCCTCATCCTTATCATTGTTGTCAGTGTCTTCCTCGTCTTCTTCATCCAAAAGCCTTTTCTCTTCTTCGGTTAGCTTAAATTTATCCCAGGCTTCCCGGTTGAAAAACATGGCATAAACGTCCATCTGTGCGCCCCAGCTGCCGTGGCTTCGCATGCCCTGACGGTCAGAAAACCAGATCATCATGTCACCATCCATCATCCATTTCGGCCTGCTATCGTTATAACCACTAAGTGTTAAGTTCACAACTTCTTCTGAGCCATCAGCTTTAACCAGGCCGGCATCATTCATAAATGCGCTGTTAGGCGAAAAATTCACGAGCAGCCACTTGCTGTCAGGCGACCAGTTGCACCACATATCACCATCTGCGTAAGAATAGTTGTATTTTCCGTCAAGCACTGTTCTGGTTTCACCTGATTCCAGGTTGATAACCTTTAGTGTTTCGCGATTCTCAAAATAGGCAACCTCTTTTCCTTCTGGTGAATATTCCGGCTGAAACTCTTCTTCGGGTGTTGCAACAATTGGCTTTTCTTCAAGCAGAGTTGCTCTCGAAAAATTGGGGTCTTCCTCCCTTACTATTTTTGTTTCATAAACATTCCAGCTTTCGTCACGTTCGCCTGCATACAGCAATTTTCGGCCACAGGGGCTGAAGCTTACCGAGCGCTCCTGTTCCGGAGTTTGTGTAATGTTTTTGGTGGTCTTGAAATCGGTGGAAGTAACAAAAACATCACCCCGCAAAACAAAAGCAATTTCCTTTCCATCAGGTGAAACAGCCATTTCTCTGGCTCCGCTATTTTTCTTTTCAAATTCAACAGGGTTTTCTGAGTCATCAACAGCTATTCTGATTTTAACTTTTTCCGGATCCTGGTTTAAATCCTTGATGTAGATTTCACCATCATAGCCAAAACACAGCCTGTCGTTGGCACCAATCGTTAAAAATCTGACCGGGTGATTTTTGAAAGTGGTGTGTTGTTTTTCATAAGGCATCAAGCCGTTGACAGGCATTTCCCAAACATTGAATGACCCGGATTTTTCGCTGAGGTAAAACA
>CAYNDN010000031.1:0-5561 GCA_964395075.1 uncultured Lentimicrobiaceae bacterium
GTAGCTATAGAAATCTGCGGAGTCTTTATTAAAAAGGTCTTCAAAAAAGCATAACCACTGCGTACTGCCGACCGTGGACTGCCGACTTTATGTGTGTTTTTCTGTATGATCTTCCACAAAATTTGCAGTAGTTCCATAAAGAATGGCTTTTACTCTATCATCAGCCCTTCAGGCACAAACATATCCACGTTTCCGCCATGGGATAGTATATCACGGACTACAGACGAATTCAGGGAGGTGTATTCGGGGTGGGTGAGGAGGAACACCGTTTCAATTTCAGGATAGAGCTTTTTATTAACCTGGCCGATAGACCGTTCAAACTCAAAATCAGCCGAAGTGCGCAGGCCGCGCAGGATAAACTTTGCGCCAACTTCCCGGCAATAATCAACTGTGAGACCTTCGTAAGTATCAACTTCAATTTTAGGGTTTCCATTAAAAACGGTTTCCAGAAACACCACTCTTTTTTCAATACTAAAAAAGCTTTTCTTTTCCCGGTTTATTCCAATCGAAACAATAATTTTATCAAAAAGCGGAACTGCTCTGTTGATGATATCTTCGTGCCCCCTTGTAATGGGATCGAACGATCCGGGGAAAATGGCGATTCTTTCCATGTTTATATGCGTTTGAATAAAATTAGCAATAAGTAAAGCTAAATTTCAATTCCAGGTTATGTGATTCTTGTCTCTAAGTCAATATCTTGAATTACCTCGGCTGTGCCTTGCGGAACAAATGATTTTCACTCCTTCCTGTGCTCCATTAAAAACGTGCGAATATTTTTGCCGTGTATTTCCAGATCATGCGCATCGTTTATAGTAACAACATTCCACCCCTTGGTTTCCAACATAGTGATTTTGGTTTTAGTCCATGCGCCACGGTCTCTGAGAAACATCGTTACATTTTCAGGAGCATAAGCCGACCAAAGAGCAGGATTATCAATGGGAAAGGGAACAACTATGAAACTGCCGTGAGGGAAATCTGATTCTGGCAGTGATTTGTTAATCATGCGCTGTCGCTCGTAATAAGTATATGGATTTGATGCTGCCAAATGCCTGTCTGAATCTCCCGCCATGGCAACATAACTCCTTGAATCGGGGTTCGTGATTCCGATGATCATAAAGTCACATAGTTTCTTGGCAAGACGGGCATAAGTAAGGTGGCCATTGTGGAATGGCTGAAAACGCCCATGTATCATGCCGATTTTTTTCAATCCTTTTATAAGTTTTTCTTTGAGGTTATTGACCGGTTAAATCATCGGTTTGAGAATTAATCGATCTGCGAAAGATATTTTAAGCGCACAACGTCCCTATCAAAATATTATGCTGAGAAAATCCTGGGGACTGCTTGCTCATTTTAGCCATGATTCAATCTCGTCTTTCTGAACAGCCGGGATATCTAATTTATTTTTTTTACGATACTTATTTAAAGCCTGCTGTATTTGTGCCGGACTTGATTCCTTCAACTTTTCAGGTGATTCAAATCCTGCAGGAATCATATATTCAGCCCAATCTTCTGGTACACCGGCGGCTTTGAAATCATTGGTAGTTGGCAAAACTTTTTTCTGCTCCGGACGCATGTGTGGAAAAAATAAAACATCCTGAATAGAATTTGAATTTGTCATGATCATGGCCAGCCGGTCGATGCCAATCCCGAGGCCTGCCGTTGGCGGCATACCGTGTTCGATGGCCTTGAGAAAATCCTCATCCAACACCATTGATTCGTTATCGCCGCGTTTTCCCAGTTCTAATTGATCTTCAAAGCGCTTGCGTTGATCTATCGGATCATTGAGCTCCGAAAACGCATTGCATAATTCTTTGCCATTGCAGATCGCTTCAAAGCGTTCAACCAATCCTTCCTTAGTGCGATGCTTTTTAGCAAGTGGCGACATCTCAACCGGATAATCTGTAATAAATGTAGGTTGGATCAGGTTTGGCTCACACTTCTCACCAAAAATCTCGTCTATTATTTTTCCCTTGCCCATGGTAGGATCGATTTTTACCTCCAGTTTCCGGGCTGTTTCGGCAAGTTCATCTTCATTCATTTCGCTGATATCGATACCTGTATATTCGCTGATGGCCTCAAACATGGTGTATCTTTTCCATGGCCTTTTAAAATCAATCTCCTTTTCACCCACTTTTAAAACTGTGGTGCCGTGCAGATCAAGTGCAACTTTCTCAACCATTTCCTCCACTAAATTCATCATCCACTCGTAATCCTTATAGGCCACATAAAGTTCTATCTGCGTAAACTCCGGATTGTGAAAGCGGCTCATTCCCTCATTCCTGAAATCTTTCGAAAATTCATACACGCCATCATAACCACCCACAATGAGCCTTTTCAGGTAAAGTTCGTTGGCAATCCTGAGGTAGAGGGTCATATCCAAGGTATTGTGGTGCGTTTTAAACGGCCTTGCTGCCGCCCCGCCATATAAGGGTTGCAGGATCGGGGTTTCCACTTCGAGGTACCCGCGCTCATTTAAAAACCCACGAATGGAATTCACCATTTGTGTTCTTTTCAAAAAGGTCTTTTTTACATGCGGGTTCACAATCAAATCCACATAGCGCTGACGGTAGCGCAGCTCCGGATCAGCAAAGGCATCGTATACTTTGTCGTCTTTTTCTTTAACAATTGGCAAAGGCCTCAGCGATTTTGTGAGTAGCTTCATTTCGCTTGCCTGGATGGTGGTTTCCCCCATTTTTGTAGTAAAAACATGGCCTTTAATACCGATGATATCGCCAATATCAAGCAACTGCTTAAACACTTTATTGTAGAGGGTTTTATCTTCGATGGGGCAAATATTATCTCGTTTCAGGTAGCACTGGATTCTGCCGGTAGCATCCTGAATCTCCACAAATGAGGCAGCACCCATTATCCTGCGGCTCATAATCCGTCCGGCAATGCTTACATCTTCGTAATCTTTTTCAGGATAATTTTTATGGATTTCTTCTGCCGTAATATTTACTTCAAATTCTTCGGCGGGATATGGGTCGATACCCAGAGTAATCAACTCCTGCAGCGATTGTCGCCTGATTTTTTCCTGTTCTGAAAGTACTTGTGCCATTATGATATTAAAAAATTTGCGCAAAGATAGGATAAAATAACAGCCCTGAGCGAGGAGGCTCATGGATAGATAAAATCTCAGATTCCGTATTTTTGCAGCCCAATTAAAATATTTTATGGCCGGTAATTACAAGCGTAAACCTGATTGGTTGAAGATAAAGGTTCCTTCCGGGAAGGAATATGTGCGGGTAAAAGATATTGTGAGCCGCCACAAACTGCACACGATCTGCACCAGCGGACAATGCCCAAACATGGCCGAATGCTGGGGACTGGGAACAGCAACCTTCATGATTCTTGGAGATATCTGTACACGGTCTTGTAAATTCTGTGCCACCAAAACCGGTAAGCCAGAAGCTGTGGATTGGGAGGAACCCAAAAACCTCGCCGAGTCTGTCAGGCTAATGAAACTAAAGCACTGTGTTATTACTTCTGTTGATCGCGACGATTTGCAGGATGGGGGTGCAAATCTCTGGGCTGAGACCATCCGAAAAGTAAAACAGCTTAACCCGGGCACAACCATCGAAGGTTTGATTCCGGATTTTGGAGGGAAACCCGGACTAATTCAAATTGTTTTGGATGCAGGCGCAGAGGTAATTTCACACAACCTGGAAACTGTTAGGCGCCTGACCCCACAAGTGAGAAGCGCAGCCAAATACGACCGCAGCCTGGAAGTAATCAGGCAAATCGCCAAATCAAAATCGGTAGCCAAATCAGGAATCATGGTGGGGCTTAACGAAACTGAAAATGAAATTTTTGAAACCATGGACGATCTCCTGGAAGCAGGCTGCCGGGTGATGACTATCGGGCAATACCTCCAGCCCACAAAACAAAACTTGCAGGTTATGGAATACATTCATCCTGATGCTTTTAAAAAATGGGAGGAAATCGGTTTGGAAAAGGGCTTCGATTTTGTGGAAAGCAGTCCGCTGGTGCGGTCGAGCTACCATGCGGAGAAGCATGCGGGGAAAGGTTAATCGTTATTCGTTACTCTGAAAATTTGAAATCAAATTGATTTCTATAACTAACTATACTAATCGTGAGAATGCTGGGCGTAGCATCACGCCTGTGGCGTGATGCTACGCCAAACTACGAAGGTCTATTAGTATTTATTTTCAACGCTTTAAGAATCTTATTAGTCAGAATTGGGATATTCGTTAGTCAGAATTTTTGACAGTCGAGCGTGGCATTCGACACAACGAACAAACTCAATCATTGTATGGTGCATCGGAGATAGTGAAGCATATTATACGTCTGCCTTTTTGGTAGATTGAGTTTTTTAATTGAAACAATTGACAACGTTGTATTAAAATTGGAATATCAAACTGTCAGACAGTTTATTGTGTATCCAAACGATAGCGAAAATCAGAATCAATCTGACGCTCCAAACAAAATACAACTAACTGTCTGACAGTTGAAAGATGAATAAACAAATACACTTTCAGGATTTAGGGATTATCGAGTACAAGGAAGCCTGGGACTACCAGGAAAAACTGTTTGCCGAAAAGCTTAATAAAAAGTTGAATGGTGAGCCGGTGGAAAACCATCTGCTGTTTTGTGAACATCATCACGTTTACACTTTGGGCAAAAGTGGATCGGAAAACAACCTGTTGGTGAACAACAAAATGCTGCAATCGCTGAATGTTTCCTTTTTCAAAACCAACCGCGGAGGCGATATTACCTATCATGGCCCCGGACAAATTGTTGGGTATCCCATCCTTGATCTGGAAAATTTTGGCCTGGGCGTAAAATCTTATATCGAACTTCTGGAGCAAAGCATCATCAATGTGTTAAAGGAATTTGGGCTAACCGGCGAAAGACTGAAGGGAGCTACTGGTGTTTGGTTAGATTCAGACAAACCCGGCAAAGCCAGAAAAATGTGTGCCATCGGCGTTAAGGCCAGCCGGCACATCACCATGCATGGTTTTGCGTTGAATGTAAAAAACGATCTAAAATTTTTTGAGATGATCAATCCTTGCGGGTTCACGGATAAAAAGGTTACTTCGCTGGAAAAAGAGCTTGGGAAGAAACCGGATTTTGAAGCGGTGAAGAAGATGGTGAAGTTGGAAATCTTCAAACTTTTTGCCTCATCATCACACTGAATTCTTTGTTTTCCTCATTGATCAAATAAGTCTGTTTGCATTTTTATGATTAGACTTGCAGCCCTAAATCACAGAAATTGTATTATGAAGTTTATCCAATCAATCTCATTTGCTTTATTCGTTTTAATCATGGTTTCCTGTGTGAGTGAACAACAGGACAGAAAAAATGAAGACCAGCAGGGAAAAGGTGTAAATCTTAAAGACGCGCTGCAAGGTGAATGGGTGAGAAAAGGCCCTGGGGGAATGGCCAGTTTGATTTTTAAGAAATATAACAGGGTAGAAATAGATATGAAACAGGATGGTCAGGTTGATGTGGTTTCCGAATATTCATTAAACGGTACTATCCTTGAGGTTAATGACATCGAAGGCGAGACATGCCCCGGAACCGGGAAATTCGATATTAAA
>CAYNDN010000031.1:5571-18092 GCA_964395075.1 uncultured Lentimicrobiaceae bacterium
TATTAAATCAGGACAACATTATTTTGGGATCGATTTGGTTGCCGACAGTTGTTTTGGCCGGGTGAGGTCGATCATGGGTTTTTGGACCAGGCCTGATTTCGCTGATATCATTGTAGATCTGGATGAAGCCATCGAAAAAACGAATAATCCGGAGTTGATACTGGAAAGAGCCAGGGTGTATGTTGCCATTGGTAAAGCCCCGGAAGCCAAGGCTGATTTTGAAGCCTACATCACAACCGATTCTACTGATGCTTATGTTTTTATGAACCTCGCCGGCACCTGTTTTCCCCACGATCTTCAGGGTGTTGTGGAGAATTGCAATAAGGCAGTGGCTTTAGACCCAACCGACAAAAATTCTTATTTCATGCGTGGAATGGCGAAGTACGACCTCGGGCAACGCGAAGAAGCCTGTGATGATGTACAAAGGGCTATCGATCTGGGGTTCGACTTCCTCAGGCCGGCTTTTGAGAGCAGGTGTAATGCATACTGGAGTAAGGACGCCGGGGACGAGTAGTTCCTGGTTTTTTCTGAATTTGTTGGTAGTTGATTATTGGTAGTGTAATATTAATGGTATTGCCACCATTTTAAAGGGTGAAATTATAACAGGATAACACATTATGCTTTTAAGCCAGTTGGCCGTCAGCAGCATCCAGCCGGCATTAGTACCATTTCATTTAAGCCTTACCCAGCCATTTCCTTTTCAACTTCTTTAACCAACGTCTTCATCGAAATATTGCCAACCGCCGAATTGCGCAGTTGCCCCATCGCCCAGTTCACAGCATCCTGTGGTTTGTCCGAAAGTTTAATTTTTGCAAACTTCTCTTTCAGGAAGGGTATTTTGGCAAGAATATCCGCCTTTGGGTACCGCTTGAATTTAATGGTAGTCAGCACGGATTCAAACTCCATCTTCGGGTGTTCGTAAATCTCAGCTATCATATCATTTGCCAGTTCCACATCCAGGTTTTCGGCTTTCAGAAATGCAAACAGATCAAAAATCACATCATAGTTAAACTGAGCTGTTGGTGTGTGGTGGCCTTCCACGTATTTCATTTTATGGCCCATAAATGTCCCCGCGAACACCGGATCAACCTTAAGCTCTTCAACTATGCGTTCGATGATGGGGAAAAGGTTTTTGGTGAAAATAAAAGTATAGGCTTCTTCCGGGATTTTCCATGTTTTCATTTTCTGGTACCGGTCGATGACATCCTCAGGCAGATTTTGCGAAAGTCTTTGTATCCGCTCTTCGGTGAGTGGGATGGGTGGCGAATCAGTGTCGGGGTACATGCGGTCAGCTCCGGGGAGTACACGCTCGAAAATTGTAGTTCCGTCCTCGAATGATTTCCGGGTTTCGTTGGGCACACCCTCGAATGCCATTCTGCATCTTTCTTCCACGGTTTCAAGCGCGGTAACCAGGTCTTCGTCAGGCCCCCAGATAATAAGCTGTGCATCATCGTCACCGGCTTTAAACATTTCGCGGATGGTGTTAAAATCTTTGGCAGATACCACCGGTTCAAACTCTTCGCTATGAGTCATATTGGGCTTCTCAAGGCAGGCAATCACCTTGAGCCTGTCGGCAAATTCATCCTTAAACATTTTGCCGGGTTGGGTAAAATGCGACAGAATGCCTTTAAAATGTGGCAGATTGATAGCCAGTATCCTGTTGCCTTCTTTTTTGGATGCTACCAGTGGATCGTAATTAAAATTGTGAGAATGAAACTTGAGGTATTGATGTTTGGGTTGCCATCTTTTGGTGTCTTTGATGCGTTTTTTCAGTTCATCCCTGATGGCCAGCAGGGCCCATTGCCTGAAACATTCGTTGTGGGTGAGTTCGGGAATCCACTTGGTATGTGCTACACCCTTGATCTCCACACGGCTGCCTCCCCGGCAGCTCACGTTCACATCTTCACGGCCAGCTCCCATGCCTGTGCGCACATTGCCTGTACTGCGGTTCAGGAAACGAATGTAGTCGCAAGCTTCACGAACTTCATCGGGGTTTTCGCAATCGGGGTAGGTTACCGTTTCGATGAGTGGCATACCGAGCCGGTCGGTTTTGTATGTTCTAACGTGTCCAACATCCGAAATCTCCCGGCAGGAATCTTCTTCTAAGCTAAGCTGAATCAGGCGAACCTTCTTGTTTTTTATTGGAATTTCACCTTCAACTCCAATGATAGCTGTCCGTTGAAATCCGGTCGGGATGGATCCGTCTAAATATTGTTTACGTGTAATGTGTACCTCGCCAACAATGTTCAGCTTGGATAACAACGATATTTGAATCGAGATGTCCAGTGCATCCTTGTTCAACGGGAATGGCGGTGTGTCGTCAACTTCATAAGTGCATGTGGTTTCGTTTTTTACCCTGTAGATGATCTCCTTTTTGGTTTTAAACTCCATCAGTGCCGTGCCGTCATATTCGCCCAGTTCGCTTAGTGTTGGGCGCATGTGGCGGATAAGTTCGGCGTCGAAATCATCGCTTTGATGGAAAACGCCTGACGGGCAGTTGCAAAAAAGTTTTTTGCCGGTGAGCAATTGCTGGTGCACTTCCAGCCCCGACATGAATCCAATCCTGTCATAATCTTTTTGTGTGGCTTCTTTGCGTGCTACATAGCCGATGCTTTTACGGGTGGATTCGTAGTTCTTCTTCGGATTAAATTTCTGTTTCATTTCTGGTTTTGGCCGAATTAATAATTTTGGGCACCAAATGTAGTTAAACTTAACCAAAAGCTGAACGAAAAAACCACTTTACTGCTCGTGGTGAGCAATGGTGTTTGAATATTTTTTTTGGAGAATGTCGTTATTGAAACAATACTTTTGACTGGATTATACTAATTTTACAGGAAATTATAAAATCAACGTTATGAACAGCTCCGGAATGTTAAAGGTAATCCTTGTTATTGTTGGTGTTGCAGTAATAGGAGGATTGGTGTATTTTTTTGTGCTAAACCCTGGTAATAAATACGACAGAACATTGAAAAAAGCCGACCAGTATTTTCAGGAACGTCAGTTTCAGGAAGCTAAAAAACTTTATAGCGAGGCGGCTTCAATCAAAACCGATAAGGCATACCCAAAGAAACAGTTGTATGCCATCGACAGCATTCAGCGAAAGCTGGAACTGGATATAAAATATGATGAAAAAGTCCAGAAAGCCGACCTGTTGTTTAGTCAGGAAAAATACCTCGAGGCAAGTCAGTATTATTTTGATGCATTAAATGTAAAAGAGGATGAAGACTATCCTGTGATGCAGATCAAAAAAATCCAGGAATTGCTCGAAGATCCGCAATATAAAAAACGGCAAAAGGAGCAAACAACCGGCAGCCCAAAACAAACACTACCTTCGGCTACGCAGCGCAATGCCATGGCGAACTCACCATCGAAACCAAAACCGGCTGTCAACAGCAATACAAGGACCATCGCTGATGGGAAATACTTTCATGTAATAGTTGGCGTTTACGATAATCACAATATGGCCGTTAAAATGCGCGACAAAATGAAACAAATGGGGCAGGAGTCGATTATTTTGCAGCGGCCCGGCAATCTCGAAGCTGTAACGTTCGGGTCGTACGACAACCGCAACACTGCGATTAATTTCCTTGAATATGTTCGAAACGACATCTCCAAAGATGCCTGGGTGCTTTATGAAGAAACAAAATAAAACCAGGTGTCACAAAATTCCACCCGGAATATTTGTTTTGTTTTTATACTTTTCATCTGTGGCTTTTTTTCATTCGGCAGCCTTTTCACAAAGTAAAGCCAAAATCAGGATTGTTCAGGCCGATGACTTAATAGGCAATCAAAGTGGTGGAGAAGAACTGAATATTTTTGTCGGCAATGTGATTTTCGAACACGATAGTGCCTTTCTCTTCTGCGATAGTGCCATACTCTATAGCCAGCGAAACAGCCTGGAGGCGCACCATAAAGTACGCATAAAAATGAGCGATACCCTGAACCTTTACAGCGATGTGCTTTATTACGACGGGAATACCCGGGTGGCCACCATGACCGGAAATGTAATCCTGGAAGATAATGACGCCACCTTGTACACCGAAAAGCTAATCTATGAACGAAACACAGGAATAGCTTACTATTTTACCGGTGGCAGGATCATTAACGAGGACAATGAGCTAACCAGCATCAGAGGAACTTACAAAACTGAAGAGAAGAGAGTTTATTTCCAGGAAAGTGTACAGCTGGTGAATCCTGAATATTTATTGAAGTCTGATACACTCATTTACAGTACTTCTACCGAAATTGCCTTTATCTCCGGGCCAACCACCATTCGCGGCAAAGATGAATTCCTCTATTCCGAAAAAGGGTTATACAACACCAAAACCGATTTTACCCGGCTCGATCTGAATTCTTACATGACATACAAAGAGCAATACCTTTCCGGTGATAGTATAATATACGAAAAGGAATCAGGTCAGGGAGAAGTGTTCGGAAATGTATTTATCAAGGATTCCCTGCAGGATTTAATTGTTACCGGCAATTATGCCGATTACCGCCGAAAGGATGGTTTTGCATACGCCACCGACAGCGCCGTGGTAATCATGATGGATAAAACCGACAGCCTTTTTATGCACGCTGACACGCTCTGGCTAAAATTCGACAGCACCGAAAATCCCGAAAAATTGTTGGCCTACCACAAATGCAAATATTACAAAACCGACCTGCAGGGCATGACCGACTCGCTGGTTTATGCATTTGCCGATTCCACCATCACCATGTACTATGATCCTGTGATCTGGACCCAGGGTAACCAGTTGTCAGCAGATTTAATTAAAATTTACACCTCCAACCAACGGGTGGATTCCATGCACATGACCAATTCATCATTTATCATTTCGCAGGATGATTACGACACCGTGCAGTTCAATCAGATCAAAGGCAAGGATATGGTGGCTTATTTTGATGAGAATGAACTGAATCTGGTTACGGTGAATGGCAATAGCGAAACCATCTATTTTGTGCGGCAGGAGGATGGTGGGCTCATCGGCATCAACAAAGCCGTGGCCAGCAGCATGGAAATCTGGATCAGCGAAAGGCAGGTGGAGGATATTTATTATTTCGACAGTCCTGATGCCCAGCTTTACCCTGAGGCCGAGCTTCCCCCCGACCAGTATTTTCTCCGTGATTTCCGCTGGCGCAGTAGCGACAGGCCGCAGGGCAGATATGATATTTTTACATGGCCTGATGACGCGCCTGCTCTGAGGTAAATAAGTGGTGGTGAAAACGATCGGATTGCCCTGAAGATGTCATTGGCACAAATCCACTCGAGCGAGTGTGTGGGGTTTATTAATTATCTTACTTGCGCGTTTTTTTGATCCTTGCCTTCACTTCCTCCCAGGAAGTTCCTGAGCTTGGGTTTAATTGATGGTCCTTAAGCCTGCTGTCCAGGATTTGTTTGGTTTCCTCTGTTAAATTAACCTGGTCCTCATTTTTGGCAATGCTGTCCCAAATGGCTTCAACCATAATTATTCTTTCGGGAATACTTAATTTTAATATGTCTTCTAATATTTGTGTCATGATGCAAATTTAACGAAATCAGGCGAAGAATGTTTGTTTAGCCATTTTTTGTTTCTGGTTATTTCATGAAATATTTTGATACTACTAATGGCAAGCGAAGAGACAAAAAAAATCCGGATGGCAAAGCCACCCGGATTTTCATAAAATTGAATTATCCTGACCCGAGATTATTCGGGGTGAACCCAGCCTACTGCAAAATCACCTTCTCTGTAAACACCTTATCCTGCGTGGTGATGGTAAGGAGGTAGATGCCTTTGGGATGGGAGGAGAGGTCGAGTATGATGTTTCCCTGATATTTCCACTCGTGAAAAAAGTTTGCTTCACCATTTATACCGTTTACACGAATTGTTACATCATTAATTTTACTTCTCAGACGAATATTTACAAAACCAGTTGATGGGTTTGGATAAATTTGTATCTCATTATTCTCAATTGACTGGCCAGAAGGAGTATGGTAACAATGAGCTGATTTTAAAGTCCTGTGCATTCAGATTAGTATGAGGGGCAGAATTGCTTTCGGGAGTGGATGCACAATTTGAGGGGATTTCAGGGTCAATTTTTGCTAAATAATCTGAACCAAAAGAAATTGTTGAGTTTGGTAAAATTGTTATTGAGTTGCCGGCAACCATTGTAATATTTTGGTGTTGCCCAACAAATCCATCAATCATAGCACAACTCACCATTCCATTGAAGATTTATCGTCGTAATTAACTCTGCGTAAGAAAACATTTTAGACGAAATGTTAGGGTGATGGAAGCAAAGACCAGGTGATGTCTGTTCTATAGTTCTATCCCATCCCGCATAAGAAACATCAATATTGGTATTTATTGTGTTTACATTATCCATTAGCTTGCATAATAAAAAATCAGACTTAATTGAGTTTGGATGAAATTCATAGTCGTCCCAAGTTAATAGTTCAGCACCAAAAACGGAATTGTTCTGGGTTAAATGTTGAGTATTTGAATTTACTGTGCCGCATTCAGTGTCTTCAAATCCGAATAGGAACACCCAATTCTCTACCTCTGTATAAGGTTCAAAGTCATGTGTTAAATGAGCTGCCGTTAAAAGAAATGGCTGATCAAAAAAACTATATCCACCAGCAATATTAAGTAAAACGCCTGTGCCCCAATGGTCATAATCACCATTGTATTCAGCTAATATCATAACCACAGATTTAACCTCATTTTCCCACCCATTAAAACCACTTTCTGCAAGACATGCAACACTTTTATTACAATCGCCAGCTAAATTATCGGGCTTCAAGAATTCACCATCGAATATATATACTATTCTACCAATGTTAAGTTGAGCCGGTATAGGAGCATTAATTGGCTCGTAATATTCTATAACAATAATATTCCCAAATATTGGCCTGGTTCCAAATTTCTTGTTTTTTCTATTGTTACTTGAATTAAATCCACCAATAACATGTGTCCTGTTTTCATTATAAAAAAACAGTTTGCCACCATCGGGTATGTAAAAATCATCGAAGAAAAATTGCATTCCAACAGCTGAATCAGAACAAATTTTCAAGGTATATATCCTTATTGAATCACAAAATAAACATTTTCCAGATAATGCGATAACATCATAATTGCATTTAATGTTTTTCCCATAAATGTTTTTATTGTTCAATCGCGGGTCGTTTTTAATTAAGCTTATTTCCGATTTATTTGATATTGGAGGCATGTTAACAATTGATGTATTGGGTAATGAACCATCCATTTCCACGTTGAATGCAAATGACAACGGTGTGCCAGGTTGACTTATCTGAGCGTATAATAGATTGTAGCCAAAAAATAGTAGAAACACGACTGACAAAACAATAACTCTATTCGTTTTCATAACAATTTATTTTTGTTTCCGATAGTAACTTTCTTTTATCATGGACTTCAATCATATAATCCCTGTGAGTTATAGGAAAACAAAGAAATTTTACCACACTAAAAAGTGCTTTACAATTACCTATACTATTGGGAACCTTGCAAATGTATTTTTGTTCCGAATCGACTCGGCTAACAGTAACATTAAGTTGATCTTTAAGCCCGGGACAGCCACCAATACTAGTACGAAAGCCAATTATTACTTCTTTGTTAAAATCAACTACAGTAGAGTCTATTTGCATGCATGATGAAGCATAACCTCTTCTACAATAATATTGTAAATCACTGTATGATTTAATAATGATATATTTATACTTTGGAACACAAAGACAATCCCAATCCAGTTCTTCATTTTCAATCTGAACAGTGTCTAATGCTTTTTCATTATGAGTACTACTGTCATCGTTTTGCGCACAAATACTTCCTGGCACAATGTAAAACAGGATTAGTAAAGTAAAATGCCATTTCATTAGTTGTGTGTTCATGTTTTATTCGGATTTTAGTTTTTCAATCTCAGCTTTCATTTCGGCATTATCGTTCTGCATCTGTTCATTCTCCTTTTTCAAATCAATCACATACAAAGTTAACTCTTCTATTTTTTGCAGGAGCTTAATTTGCATTACGCCAATATCCAGACCTTCTTCCTGCATTTGCTTGGCACTGGGGATGTCGGGGAGGTGTTTGTTGGCCAGGATGAATGCTTCCACATCGGCTATTTCCGGTAGGTTATAATCTTCTTCAAACACGAAGTCGGCGCCAGTGCCGGCACCCGCTGTTACTTTTACTTCCTGTGCATGAATACGACCTGCAACGGTGAGCTTGGTGTCCGGATCGCTGTGGGTGGTTGTACCAATGCCCACCTGGCCGTCGGAATTGATCTCCATTTGGAGGACGCCGGTTGATTTCCCCACTGTACATTGGGTATAAAATCTCATGGGGTTGTTACCTCCTGCTTTTATGTGAAAATCGTGGAGGGACCTTAAATATAATCCTCCGTTAACGGCAACTAAATCAACGTCTTTGATAGCACCTGTTGTTTTAGTATATGTAGATAGGCTAAGCCCCACCTGCCCGGTTCTTGATAATTGTTGAAAAGACAACCTGGGGCCAGCATCATTAAAGTTATTATTTCCTGCCCTCTGAATAATTACCGGCCCGTTTCCTAATTCTCTGCCTATTTCAATTGAACCACTTCCAGGTTGTTCAGGAGATTCGATTTTAAGAATAGTTTTATCCGTATTTCCCGTGAAATCCTTAATATGAAGGTTTGCACCAGGATTGTTGGTGCCAATTCCAACATTTCCGTTTATTCGGTAAAGGTCGTTGCCTGTCCCAAAAGTCCAGTCGTTGTCGTCGGTTGGTGGGGGATTGGCCCAGGTGGCGCTTCCGTCAGGGCCTGATTGGAGCAGTTTGCCAGTGGCCTGGTTCCCGTCAACCAATTTCAATCCGGTTATATTGATTTGTTGTCCTGTAATGTCACCGGCAACGTCGAGCAGGGTTGTAGGTTCGTCAATACCGATACCCACGTTGCCGTTCATCCGGTACAGATCATTGCCTGTTCCAAAAACCCAATCACCATCATCAGTTGGGGGAGGCTCAACCCAGGAGGCATATCCGGTTTCGTCGGATTGTAAAATCTTGTTTATACCGGGATTATTGGTAAGCTTAAACCCGGCAACCTCAATCTGCGAAGCGATGATGTTGCCCGAAGCTAAGATGTTGGCGGCTTGTATATCGGCGATTGCCTCAAGCCCTGTGGTTTTGATATTCCCGGCTACTGCAAGTTTGCTATTCCCAAAATCTGTGGTGCCGATACCTACGTTTCCTTCATTAAAGTAAAAGTCATTTCCGCCTGCATTGAATTCAAAAGCATGGTCGGGTTTGGTTTTCAGAAAATGGTGTTGGTCGCCCAGCCATAAGGTGGAATAATAGTTTCCGGCTGATTGAATATACAATGAAGCATTATAAGGCCGGTCTGCATCATCATCGCCCAGTATGTGGAGCTTGGCTAATGGTGCTGTGATGTTACCAATGCCGATTTTTCCTGTTAACATCCTCCAGGTGACTCCTCAACAAAAAGCGTAGGATATCGGCTTTTAAATCCCACCATTAGGCTGTATGGGTTATTGTTAATAAGGTTTTCCTCGCCGCTACCCTCACCAATACCAAGTATCATACTTCCGCTTGCAGTTGTTTTTAAATGTTCACCAAATACATACGACCCTCCGGCTTGAGCATACGTATAATAACCCAATGCAAATGCTGCGCTTCCGCTTAGTTTTTACCAACAGCAAAAGAATACATACCTATAGCCTGCGAATTTTTCATTAGTGATATTGATGACAGGCCGGTTGCGCTGGAATTACTACCAAGGGCAAAGGCATAATTACCGGTGGCCTCACTATCCTCCCCGAAGGCAAATGCATGTGTGCCTGAAATGTAATTGTTTTGCCCGAAAGCTGCTGAATAATCACCTATTACGGTATTGCCAAAACCTGTTGCCAATGATTTATATCCCCGGGCAAGATTGCCGGTACATTCAAAACATTTGGGTTCTTCATGAATTTGTCCAAGTATAGTAATGGGAATTAGAAGGTAAAATGCGATTATTATCAGTACCGTTATTTTCATTTTGATTAATTTTTGATGATTGAAGAAGAATAAACTGTTTTGCCTTTGTGAGATATCACCAGGCCATAAAGCCCGGGTTTAAGGTTGCAAATATTTGTACTAATGAGGTTTCCGTTAGCAACTATCGTTTCCTCGTACATTTTTTTTCCATTATTACTAAAAATGGAAATCATAAGTTTGGTGTTTACAAGGTTTCCGGGAATAGTTATGTTGACAGCATCGCTTACTGGGTTTGGAAAGACATTAAAACGATTGTTTTCATCTTTTACATTCCTGATTGTAGTTATTATACCAATGTCTTCCCTAAGGATTTTCCAAAAGAATGGATCATATTCATTTAAATGAGGGTTATTGAACCGTTCACCATAAAGCAAACAACCTCCATCGTTCGTGGCAACCACACCGCTAAGTTCATAGCTGGCATCATTGCCAAGCTCTTTATATCCCAAAAGGTTCATTTGATTGTCTATCAGGTAAAGTTCAACAATGGTTGGTTCAAGTATCCAAAAGCCAAGGATATTTTCATATCCGCCAATGTATATGGTTGAATCGTTGGCATACGACATGCTTTGATGTTTTGCGGTGTAATCAGCAGTATCAATTTTGTTTAAAATTAATTCCTGTAACATATTAGCTTCCAAATCGAAGCTGTAAACTCCTATGTAATCATCGTTTCTGTCATAGCTATCTTTTGCACACAGAATAAAGATTTCCGGGCTTTGCCAGTAATCTGTGCACATCCTCAAACCGCTAAAAAGTTCATCATCCCCGAATTGGTTGATTTCGAGAATGTTGAAATTTGTATCTAAAATCATTACTTCGGGATGGCCATTATATATTGAACTTGCTTCGAGCAACATATAGTTGTCTGATTCGGGAATGATAGTAAAATCATAGGAATATTCATTTAATGGAAATTGATAACATTGGCTTAAGATGGTATCTGCGGATTGGCTGAATTTATAAAATGACAGATCCCTTCTGTTAGTGGAATCCAAAACCGATTGAGATAAATTGATCCTGCCTGTATTATCCACCATTGTATTTTGAAAGGATGAAAAACTAATGTAAGGCTGGCGGATGTCATAAGTTTTTTCAACCAAAACATTTAAATCACTGTCTAAGATAAGGCACCATAATCTTTCTCTGATACTGATGTTGCCCTCTAAACTAAGATGCCCTGTTAGAAAATAGTTGCCATTGTTTAAAATGTTTACGGTATTCAACAAACAAAGGGTATCACCATAGTCGAACCTTTTCATTTGGTAATCTCCCTCCGGGCTAATTTTAAAAACCACTGCATCTGACTCTGTGGATCCAAAAGTCCAGATTAAGCCTGTTACTAAAACACTGCCATCGGGGTCAATTTCTGACTGGTGAAGAAAAAACGACTCATCCGTATCGATCACAATCTCAAAAGTTGATTGAGAGTAACTGCCACCATTTAGTAATAAAAAGGACATCACCAATAATAAATAGTGTTTCATACACTTCAAGTTTTTACAGTTCAATGGGCGGGTCAACAATCTCCAAAGCAACCAAATAGCTAAGACCGTACGTTAAGTAATTTTGATGATGTATTGTAGGGGATCCCTCAAAAATAATTTCTTCACCTTCCAAATTGCAATTTTTAAATTTCCAGTTATCCGGTTTATTCAAGTCATCCGGAATCACAAGATAAATCAGTTCTTCTTCACTGAAAAGATAGGCATTCATTTCATCGGGCTGTAAACATTGCTCATCCCAGGTAAATGGGTCGTTGCTCTGGATAAAAAATATGTAATATGCTAAAGAATTCTGATATTCGTTTCCAGCAAGTGTAATTGTTTCTGTTGAGGAGTAAGCCCAGCGATAACCCGGGGGTGGGATAGGGGTTACATTATTTGAGTTAATAGCTGCCTGTAATTCTTCAGCCGCATCGGTTCCATCGTCATCCCATTCACAGTCGCCACGTTCGTTACCATACCACCAGTCATCATCTTCACCAAAAAATTCAGAGCTCATCACTTTTTCACCCACAACAGTCATAATATCAATACTTAGCTCACCGTTTGATTCTGTTCCTCTTGATAAATCCAGCAACACAAAAGCTTTCGGGTGTAACTCGCATGCGTAGTAGTGTTGGGTTGCAATATTGATGATTTGATCAAAAGTACTTACCATGTCATCAAGCAATACTTCATCACTGGCATTTATGTCTATCATGATAGATGTTCTTTCAGGTTGTGTTTTGCCGTATCGCTCGTCTGCAAAACTGTAAGTTGCATTAAAAAGGTTTTCAATGTGGTAAATGGCACTGTCGGCATCCATCACCTCCCCGGATTTGTACCCTGGGTGTTCCTGAATGTACTTCACCTTGTCGCGGAATTCTACAAGCTGTTTTTGGAATTTAAGGTCGGCGGCACTCATGTGTACCTCCACGGAATCAATTGATAGCAAATCGTTGTCCTGCTTGCTGCAGGCATTAAAAATTACCGCGGATGTGAT
>CAYNDN010000032.1:0-17769 GCA_964395075.1 uncultured Lentimicrobiaceae bacterium
CATGCATTTCAGGAGTAATCTGCTTTTCATCGAGGGGCTTGTATTCGGGTTCGGTGTTTCCTTCTTCATCTTTGTTTTTCCCTGGCAAATCACCGGCTGGAACAATTGCCATGTTTTCTTCAACAAACAATTGATCATCCTTTATGCGACCATACCAAACAACCGTATTTCCTCCTTCAATGCAACTTTTTATTGCCTCAAAAAGGTCAGCACCTGAAACATTATAAAAATCATTATCGGCCCAGTTTTGCTTCAAATCAGGATCAACCTTTGCATTGAATCCTGAGCCGGAAACTGATGTAAGCAAAATGTAATCATCCATGTTTAATCCTGAAGCTTCGGCAAACGAACCAGGGGTGTAAGCCGCACCATTGTATTGAAATTCAATCTTGGGTTCACCCAGATACCTGAGAAGGGAAGTGTTGTAAGCATTTTGCCACCGTTCAGAGAAACCTTCATCTTTTTGCTTTATCATATTCAGTGTACCGCGTATTATTGCATCCATTTCACCTTGTTTTTGGGTAGAAGTCATTTCTGCTTCCGGATACATAAATTCAGCTTCAGGGGCCATGCCATATTCGCGGGTTAGGGTAATTACATCATAAGTAGTTCCCGAAGGGTCAACTCTCAGGTTTTCATTACCATTCAAATAAACCTCAGCTTTTTTCAGATACGAGCTATGCACAAATTGAAGCGGAGACAGGTCTGTCGGTTCCTTGCCCAACCTCAGCATTTCGGCTTCCAGAAACGATGCCCCAGCATTGCTCCAACAGGTACCCAACCTTTTTTTGTCTTTTGATTTGTTTGTTTTTACTTCCTTTACCGTTGTAAGGTTGTAATACTTTTCCTGCGAAAAACCAGATAATACGTTAAATATCATGGCAATTACCATTAAAAAACTTAAATACTTTATTCTTTTCATAAACGTAAATTTTTTATTATGAATTTCTATTTTCTCCTTTTCAGTTGTGGGCAAAAGTAGAATTTAATTTCGCTGACCTTACAAATACTGTGCTGAAAATTATACCCGACTTCGTTTTTTTCATCATACACAATCTCTGATGATGGCAATCAAGGGGAAAAATAATACTGCCAATAATCCTGATTGTATGATATTCAAAACCTAAAAATGGTTTTAACCGAATTTATAGGCTTGATTTTACAACCATTATAATGCTCAATTGCAAATCATTTCTATCTTTGAGGCATTTTAACCTGAAGAGTTCACAAATGATATACTTTTGAATAATTTGTAACTTCCGAATTAAATTATGCCAATATTTTGGCAAAACCTGAGCCGGAAGTTAGTGACTTAAAACTGAGGGTTTATTTAAAATCGATTTGAATTGATAAAAATCAATGCTTGGTTGGATTTTTTTTTTCAACTTTGTTCATTCAAATTTTAAGATTTTTTAGGTGATCAGAAGCATAATAAACTGATTTTTATTTTCGCCGATAACTGATTTCAATTTACCGATTTCTGATTATAACAACATAAAAATCAGGGTAAAGGCTACATTTGAACATTTGTCACAGCATAATATTTTTTGCATTTTACTCAGATACAAAACTTTAGAGATTCTAAACCAAAATTTTCAGGAAACTGGAAAATCAAAAACCCGAATTAAAGAATAAAATATACTAATCAAATTCAATTAACATGAAAAGTAAACCTTTACCACTTAGTTTATTTACTATCATTCTGGGAGTTACCTCCATTATTCTGGCTTCAGGCCTGACCTTCGGGCCAGAACAGCAGTCGGACGAAGGCAGTCCGGCCTTTACCACTCCGGCAGAATATTTCACCAAGATCAGGGCAAATCAGGTTACGCACAAAATTGATCCCGCTGATGCTGTAAGGGCAATGGAAGCTACCAGGACCATGGCACTTAAATCAGGCGCATCGCTCAACCTGAATTGGGAATCCATGGGTCCTGACAACGCACCCGGTGTGGTGAGGGCTATGCTTTTTGATAACCAGGCCGAAAGCAACCAATCATTGATTCTGGCCGGGGTTACAGGAGGTATCTGGCGCACCAATAACCTTGGAGCCACATGGGCCAAACTAAACCAGGACGGACAAAACCTGAAGGTTTCTTGTATGGTTCAAACCCCGGATGGGACTATTTATGCCGGAACCGGTGATGGTTTCTGTACCAATGATATTCAGTACACCCAAAATAATATTTATTACAGCGGTATTGTAGGTACGGGTATTTATAAATCGTCTGATAGCGATAATTTTGACCTTTTAACAGCAACAGCACCTGAGATTACCGGTGAAAACGATACGGTTGATTTTGCTTACGTCTATGACCTGGCTTATGATGTAGCAAACAGCAGGATTTATTCTGCAACCAACACCGGCCTATTTTATTCGGATGACCAAGGAAGTAGCTGGAGCAAAGTAACCCGTTACGAAAGCGATTCTATTACTTACCCTGTTACTGCCCACCTCGATTCGATCATTTACTGCGATTCATGGACAGTGGAAGGTGATGAACTGATTATTGAAGGCCAGTCGGAGGTGATGATCGACACCCTGCTTTTCGAAACCGGTGATGAAATCAGGATTGATGATGAATTGGAATTTGGTATTGTTGAATGCTCGGCTGTTGAAGTAGGCGCATCAGGAGTGGTTATGGCTACATTCAACAACAAAGTTTATGTTTCCGATGGTGGTGATAATCTTTTGTTCACGAATGTTTCCAGCAATCCTGGTAACATGGATTTTTATACCAGAGACATAAAATATTACACCACCAACCTTGCTGTAATTGACACCAACGATCAGGTGTATAACCGCGGGCAGCTGGTTTTTAACGATACCACCAACTACGAAAATCTCAAAGTAGAAAACAGTCCTTTATCCCTGATCAACCAGGGGCGAACCCAAATAGCCATTGCTCCATCCGACGACAACGTTTATTACGCCGTTTGTTCTGACGCTTTGGGATATATGGAAAACATGTACCTGTCAACAGATCGCGGATTAACGTGGGAAATTATTTTCCCGGGAGGCTCCACATCATCGCTGCTTCCGTTTGTGGGTTCCTCATGTTTCAATATGGCACTCACCGTTTTCCCCAATAATCCGTACAAAATTTTACTTGGCGGAGATGACCTTTGGCTTGGCGAACGCCTCACCGCAGGTGAATTTTACAACTGGGGAGCAGGCCCGATCTCAACCAGCCTTGTACCGACCACATTCCCCACTTACCTGCCTCAAAATCATCATAATTATGTTTTCTTTCCGGGCTCTAATTCAAAATTTGCAATTGCAACAAGTAAGGGCATTTCATTTGGGACATTCCAGGGAAATAACGTTACGTATCAACAGATCATCAGGGGCCTGTCAACATCTCAGGTTTATACCCTTGGAATTTCAGGACAGCGTGATTGGTTCCTGGCAGGTGTCCAGAGTAACGGTGTTCAGTTTGTTAGCGGTTCAGGAAACACACCACAAACCGGAGAAAATGTTTATGGTTTTACCGGCGGATCATGCAAAACCTCTGTAATTAACCCAAGTGCGTTCATGCTGAGTGATGTGGTAGGAAACATGAACAGAACCAATGATTTTGGCTTGAGTTTCTCGTTGAACTTTACATCTCCAAATACTAACCTTGTTATTACGCCATTCGCCAAATGGGAAAGTTTTAATGATTATAAATCAAAAACAATGGTTAAATTTATCGCAGACACAACCTATACCCAGGGCGATCAACTCCTCTGTCACAGTGCAAACAAAGGTGTTGAAGGCGGCAAGGGATATCCGTTCTACCATGTGCTGGATCAGGAAACCCTCGCTGAGGGCGATTCAATCTACGTTCAGGACATCGTTCAAAGCAAATTCTTTATCGCAACCCACGATGCGGTTTACATGACCCGCGATATCATCAAATTTGACAGTATTGTTACCTGGACAAATTCCTTGGATACACGAAGAAATATGTGGAAGGTTCTTAAAACTGTTGGCAACTTCTCCAAACCTTCATGCCTTGGCGTTTCAGGATGTGGAAACTACCTGTATGTAGGAACCGAAAATGGACGAATTTACAGAGTAGCCAATATTCAGGATGCCGGAGACAAAGCTTCAGGCGACATTGATAGCCCGTTCTGCGTACTTTCTGTTGCCGAAATTATGCCCGATGCTATTACTGACAGATATGTAACTTCAATTTCTGTTGACAATCAAGACCCTGACCATATCATAATTACACTTGGTAACTATGGAAACGAAAGCTATGTTTTCCAATCGATGAATGCACTTGATGCTGTTGATGCAGTAGCATTTACCGACATTACAGGCGAACTTCCCAAAATGCCTGCCTATTCATCAGTGATTGAAATGATGGACTCAAACGTCGGAATTATCGGTACCGAGTTAGGCATTTTCTCCACACAAAACCTGATGAGTGATGCTCCTGAGTGGACGATAGATGCCAATGGTGTTGGCAAAGCAATGGTTGTTAGAATGGAGCAGCAAAATGTGTATAAAGCCGGTTTTATTCTTAACAACCCTGATCCATTAATCGAACCGATAGTTTACCCGGCTGTAAATAATTATGGCGATATCTATTGTGCTACCTTCGGAAGAGGTGTTTTCAGGGATGATTCATTCCATAAACCGGTTGGCGTTCCGGAAATTTATTCTCCTTCTGGAAACATCACAGAGAATAAAGTTGATATTTATCCCAATCCGGTGCAGGGTGAAGCCAATATCTCATTTAACCTTAACCGGAGAAGCCCTGTCATGATTAAAATTCATGATGCGTCAGGAAAAGTTTTAAAACAATTCCAATTGAACAATGCTACTGAAGGCAAAAATGATTTTACCTTTAATTGCAACGAACTGAACAGCGGTGTGTATATTCTAAATTTACAAGCCGATAACAGCGTACAAAACACAAAATTCATTGTTAAGTAAACCTGTTTTTGAATCAACTTTAAAACAATTTTAAACATGAAAAAAATATTTTTTACCGCATTTTCACTCTTATTCATCGCTGTTGTGTCTTATGCTCAATACCGAATCGACACCCCCGAACTTATAGGTCCAGATGATGAAGATACAGAAATAATGCCCGATGCCATTTTAGACTGGACGGCAGTATTAAATGCTACCGGCTATCAGGTGGTAGTGGCCACAAACGAAAACCTGAATAATCCGATAGTTGATGAAGTTACTCCATTGGGAGCCTATCAGAATGAATACCTGATGTTTAATACAACCTATTACTGGAGAGTTCGTGCTATTCAGGGCGAAGACTTTTCAGCATGGTCAGATACAAGAAGTTTTACCACTTTTCAAATGTTGGAACTTGATGATCCGGGAGATGAGGAAGATGATCTGGAGGCACTTGTTGAGTTAGAATGGGAAGACAAGTATAATGGAAATGAATTATCAGGTTTTGATGCTTTTCAATTGCAGGTTGATCTCAACCTGGAAACACTAACCAACGGCAGCCCTGAGTGGAATCTGTTTCTCTCCGAAGAGACTGGTTCCAGTTACGACCTCAACCATGTTTATTATGGGGATACAATGTATTGGCGCATGCGCATTGTACATCAAAATGACACATGCCCCTGGACTGAGCCCTGGAGTTTTATTACCAATAATGAGATAGAACTGGATAAGCCAAACGATGGAACCACTGATGCACATTTGGAGTTTTTCATTGAATGGGATGAGTTTGAAGGCACCTCTGATTACGAATACCAGGTTCACACAAACCCGGAATTCAATGGATCCATAACATATTTTGTGGATTCTACAGAAGTTCCGGTTCCAACACTAAAGTATGGAACCGAATATTTCTGGCGGGTAAGGGGCAAAAACCAGCGCGACACAACAGCCTGGTGTGAACCCTGGTCATTTATTACTGCTGATATGGTAACCCATACTGACCCACAAAACATGGCTGACAGCGTTGACGTAAATCCTACACTTGGCTGGGAAGAAATTGAAGGCTCAACCTCCTATGATGTGCAATACAGCACCGACTCAACATTTGCTGAAACAGAATCAGTAAATATTGCTTTTAACTTTTTTAACATTGGGACTTCCTTAGAAAAAGGAACCAAATACTTTTGGCGTGTGAGAGCTTGTGCAGAACATGATACAAGTAGCTTTTCAGAACCCTGGTCATTTATTACAGTTGAACCAATTGGTATTAAAGAATATCTGAACACCGATCAGGTATCCATTTATCCAAATCCTGCCAGTGATAAGGCTACTTTAAATATTTCAGCAAGGAAATCAGCAAGGGCATCTTACACTATCTCTGATCTCACCGGACAGGAAATCCAAACAGGTACGGCAAATCTTACAACCGGCCACAATGCCTTGCAACTTGAAGTGGGTGGGTTAGCCAAAGGAATTTACCTCGTGAACCTCCGGGTTAATCAAAGTATGCTTACACGAAAACTAATCATCAAATAAGTATATCTGGCACACAAAAAAAGCCGCTTCCCTTTTGGAATGCGGCTTTTTTTATTCGGTTAAGATTAGAAAAACTACACAGCAGGATCAGGATTTCTCTTTAGTCATTTCAACATATAATTCCACTAATCTCTCAAGTTCATCTTTTCTCACTCTATCTTCAACCCACTGGCTAACCCCTTGCATTTAACTTCCAAGTGTAGCAACCATGACGGCCTTAATAGTATGCAGCCTGTTTTCAGCTTCATCAAATACAATTGAATGCGCCGATTCAAATACTTCCTCGGTAACTTCCATTTCGCCAACACCAAACTTTTGGTAGATATCTTCTCCAACATTAGTTTCACGGTTATGGAATGCTGGCAGACAATGCATAAATTTCACATTTTTATTCCCTGTTTTCCTGATCATATCCATGTTCACCTGGAAAGGTTTCATCATTTCAATCCTGCGTTTCCACTCTTCTTCGGGCTCACCCATCGAAACCCAAACATCCGTATAAAGGAAATCAACACCTTTTACACCATCATCCACATTTTCGGTAACGGATATTTTAGCACCAGTTTCCCTGGCAATTTCATTACAGGTTGCAACCAGCTCATCAGAAGGGTGCAGTTCTTTTGGAGCAACTGCACGGAAATCCATGCCCATTTTGGCCGCACCAACCATTAGTGAGTTTCCCATGTTGTTGCGTGCATCACCTAAATAAGCGAAAGAAACATTGCTTAAGGGCTTGTCAGAATGTTCCTGCATTGTTAGAAAATCAGCGAGAATCTGAGTAGGATGGTACTCGTTTGTCAGGCCGTTCCAAACAGGAACTCCGGCGTATTTCCCAAGCTCCTCGATGATTTCCTGCCCAAAACCGCGGTACTCGATACCATCGTACATACGTCCCAAAACGCGGGCTGTGTCTTTCATCGATTCCTTTTTCCCCATCTGCGACCCTGAAGGACCGAGATAAGTTACGCCGGCACCCTGATCGAGCGCAGCCACCTCGAAGGCACAACGTGTACGGGTTGAATCCTTCGCAAAAAGGAGTACAACATTTTTACCTTTTAAGTGCTGTTGCTCAGTTCCGGTATATTTTGCCTTTTTTAGATCTGCCGAAAGATCGAGTAAAAATTTGATCTCCTGTGGCGTGTAATCCAGGAGCTTTAAAAAATTGCGATTTCTTAAATTGAATGCCATTGTTGTTAAGTTGTTTGTTATTAAGTTATTTGTTATTAAGTTATCTGTTATTGGGTTATTTGTTATTGGGTTATTCATTATTTCTGAAATTTTGGAGATTTAAAATATTTCTTACACAGCTTTTATCAAATATCGTAGCCAATTAGCTGATGAAATAATCGTAAAGAATTATCATTATCCAACATCTACAAAATCGTTTGCCAGCATTAACTAATAACTATTAACCCATTAACCAAAAAAGTTTTCCTGCCATCATCAAATCATCACAATCCTGGTACCTCCATCATCAATGCCCAACTTTGTGGTTTTGGTGATGATGGCATCTTTACCACTATGCTCTACAAAATATATGGCTGCACGAATTTTTGGTGCCATGCTTCCTTCGGCAAAATGTCCTTCTTTCAGATACGCTTTTGCTTCTTTAATCGTAATCCTGTCGAGAGCTTTTTCCTGTGGTGTATTGAAGTTGATACAAACCTTGGGTACATCAGTAAGGATAAAAAGTTTATCAGCATTAATTTGCGATGCCAGCAGTGCCGAAGCTAAATCCTTATCGATAACTGCATCAATGCCCTGTAGCAGATTCTCCTCTTTATAAAATACAGGGATTCCACCACCACCAACCGCGACCACAATGGTGCCTTCACGTGCGATTTTTTCGATTGATTTTTTATTGTTGATTACCAGTGGCTTTGGCGATGCAACAACCTTGCGCCATCCTCTGCCCCTCGGATCCTCAGCAAACTGCGCCTTGGTTTCCGCCGCAATTTTATCAGCTTCTTCTTTTGTATAAAACGGGCCAATGGGTTTGGTTGGGTTTTTAAAAGCCTTATCATCTTTATTTACCAAAACCTGTGTAATGATGGTAAGAATATCGCGATCCATATCATGTTTCATCAGCACATTTCTGAGTTGCTGCTCAATAACGTAGCCGATAAATCCCTGAGAATATGCAACGCAAATATCGAGAGGCATTTCAGGTAATCCATATAATTTGTTACCTGCCGTGTTGTTAAGCAACAGGTTTCCCACCTGCGGCCCATTACCGTGCGAAACAACTAAGTTATAACGCTTTTCCTTCAAAAGCACCAAAAGTCTTTCACTGGTTTCAAAAGCATTTGATTCCTGCTCATCAATAGTACCTTTCTGATCACTTTGCAGCAATGCGTTACCTCCAAGTGCAACAACAGCCAGTTTTTTCATTTATCCCTTAAATTTTCGGTTTATAATTATTTGATTTTTCATATTTACCGGTGTGATTTTTACGCCAAACCTGCTCTACATTAATCCCTGCAAATCAACCGATAAACCCATACTTTTCCGAGGCCACAAAACTAATGAATATTCGATGATCCTATTACAATTTTCATTTTGACGGTTAACAGATTTATCCATTTTTTGTACATTAGCCCTAACTTTCTCTTACATACTTTTTCGACCATTGAAAATCAAATCATTCATTAGTTTTGTTTTAACACCTGCGATAGCAGTAGCAATCATTATTTTCGGTGATTTGGATCCCGAAAACCCATTGGTTAGCCGGACACTTGCAGTCGCACTAATAATGGCAATTTGGTGGATCACCGAAATCGTTCCCCTGGCAGTAACCTCATTGCTGCCGGTTGCGTTGTTCCCGCTTTTGGGGATAATGGACGGCAAAGATGTTTCTGCCACTTATTTTAACCATGTCATCTTTTTATTCATTGGGGGATTTATTATTGCGCTTGCCATGCAACGCTGGGATCTGCACAGAAGAATTGCTTTAAAAATTCTGTTGATGACTGGTGTGAGCCCCGGTAGAATTTTATTGGGTTTCATGGTGGCAACAGCATTTTTATCGATGTGGATATCCAACACAGCCACTACCATGATGATGATTCCTATCCTACTTTCGATAATCAGCAAACTTGAGGAACTGGTTGGGAAAAAAAATGTTTCAAAATACACAACCGGACTTTTGCTGGGTGTGGCTTACAGCGCTTCCATCGGCGGTATTGCCACGCTGGTTGGTACACCGCCCAACTTATCATTTTCGAGGATTTTTCATATTTATTTTGCTGAAGCACCGGAAATATCATTTGCCCGTTGGTTTTTATTTGCGCTGCCTGTTAGCCTAACTGTTTTTGCTATTAGCTGGAGCTACCTCTATCTTATTTTTAAACCGGCCAAATATCAATGGACATATATTGGTAAACAAACATTCAGATCGCAACTGCACAAGATGGGACCAATGGGTTTTGAGGAAAAAGTGATTCTTGTGCATTTTGTATTGGTAGCATTATTGTGGCTTTTCAGATCGAATATTGACATTGGTACCTTTACCCTGCCCGGTTGGTCGGGGCTGTTTCCCGATCACAGCTATATAAACGATGGTACTGTTGCCATTGTCATATCCATCATGCTGTTTGTATTTCCCGCAGGAAAAGGTAATGCGGGCCGGATTATGGACTGGAAATCTGCTGAAAAGCTTCCCTGGAATATCGTTTTGCTTTTTGGTGGCGGGTTTGCATTGGCATCAGGATTTAAGGAATCAGGATTATCGGGCTGGTTTGGCGAACAGTTGGTTTGGGTAGCCGACTACAACCCTATACTTGTGATTTTTACCATCGCCATTTTGATGACATTCCTCACGGAACTCACATCCAATACAGCAACCACAGAGATGATCCTACCTATCCTTGCCGGCATTGCCATCAGCACAGAAACAAATCCATTGCTTTTTATGATTCCGGCAACACTTTCAGGATCAATGGCATTTATGCTTCCTGTAGCCACTCCTCCCAACGCAATCATTTTTGGAACAAACCGGCTTCAGGTAATGCAAATGGCCCGCAATGGGATATTCCTGAATATTATCGGTGCTGTTGTAATCACTTTATTAACGTACTGGTTAGGCTCATTGGTTTTCGATATCGAACCCGGAGTATTTCCTGATTGGGCTCAGGCAACAAAATAAGATCAGTAATTGGGCTCCAATCCAAATCTCTTCTGTAAATCCATAACCACAGGATTTTTCCCAGCCAGGCGTAATAATTTCTCAGTAGGAGTTGCCGGCTTAATGACCTCTGTTTTTTCAGGATTAACCACTACCTTTAAGTTCACAAACCTGTTTTCCAACTTCTCTCTGATGATCGGCAACAAAACCGTTCGCTGATTATCCAGTTTATCTTTTTGTATGGCATTTTTAACCTCAAATTCCAGAACGAATTCCGCTCCGATTTTCGGTAGCCCTGAGGCAAGCGTACTACCAAGATCAGGCTGATCTTTCGAAATTTTAATTGCCAGGTCTTTCCAAACCTGTTCCAGCAGTTTTTTTTCGATTGGTTTGGTACTTTTAAACGCTTCAGAATCTTTATCAAATGTTTCAGCAATTTCCTTTTCTTCAGCTTTTTCGCCAACATCATCTTTTATGGAAACTGAACCGGGTAAGAAATGCTTTGCGTTCTGGGGGATTTCCTCTGGTTTTCTTTTTACCTGCCGGGGCTGGGGAGTAGTAAGGCCAACAATTCTATCCCTGGCTGATTGGTTTGCCGAAGCCTGATTTGTGTTTATCGTTTTTTTTTTACCGGTTGAGGGCCGGTAGTTTCGGGAGAATTTTGGTTTGACAGCAACTTCAATCCACAGATTTGCATCAGGGTAATTTCGAGTTGCAAACGTTTGTTATTGCTGCTTTTATATGTAAAGTCGTTTTTCTGAATGATGTTGAGAGATTGAAGCAGGAAAGGTAATTCCGCTTTTTTAGCCTGCTCAAGGTATCGCGCTTTAATCCTTTCGCCAACTTCAAGCAAATCCACTGTTTTCTCGTTTTTGCAAACAAGCAGATCACGCTTATGCGAGCCCAGACCAGTGAGGAAATGCTGTCCATCAAATCCCGATTCAAGAATCTTATCCAAAACCAGCAAGGCCTCTGATAGCTCCCCCGCCATGAGATGATCGGTCATTGTGAAATAATAATCATAATCAAGCACATTGAGGTTTTCCACAACATGTTTGTAGGTAAGCTCACTTCCTGCAAAGCTCACTAATTGGTCGAAAATAGAAAGTGCATCGCGAAGGGCGCCATCTGCTTTTTGTGCAATAACCTGCAAGGCTTCCTGTTCAGCAGATACATTTTCACTTGTGGCAACATAAGATAAATGTTCAGCAATGTCTTTCACCCCAATGCGTTTAAAATCATAAATCTGGCAACGCGACAAAATGGTTGGTATGATCTTATGTTTTTCGGTTGTTGCCAAAATAAACTTAGCATATTCAGGGGGTTCTTCAAGTGTTTTAAGGAAAGCATTAAAAGCTTGCTGCGACAGCATGTGAACCTCATCGATGATATGAACCTTGTATTTCCCAACCTGCGGCGGAATTCGCACCTGATCAACAAGTACCCTGATATCATCTACCGAATTATTGGATGCCGCATCAAGTTCATGAATATTAAAGGAAGCGTTTCTATTAAACGAAACACAGGATTCACAAGCATTGCAGGGCTCCAGGTTTTCGCCGGGTTTCATGCAGTTTATGGTTTTTGCAAGAATTCGGGCACAAGTGGTTTTACCAACTCCCCTCGGGCCGGTAAACAAAAATGCCTGCGCCAACTGGTTGTTCCGGATGGCATTTTTGAGGGTGTTGGTAATATGTCTTTGGCCAACCACCGTATTAAATGTTGAAGGCCTGTATTTCCTGGCTGATACAATAAAATTATCCATTAACCTGCAATTTTTTCAAATTCAAAAGTATAGCTTTTTGTGTTGTGTTTTGGAGTTTTTTTGCTAACAATCAATCATGATTTTTTAAATCCTTTGATTCTAAAATACTTACATTTGCAGGCCAGGAATGGATTATGCTACTAATTTATACACACAAAATAACCAAGCGGGTAAACTACATTTTTAGGCTCATCATGGGGCAGGTGCTTGGAGTTGATTACGAAATCACGTCGAGTCACGAAAAATTCCTTGCATTTAAGGGTGCAAAGTTTTCCTATGCCCCCGACCCTTTTGGCAAGGAACTTTTCTTTCAGGCAGCCGACCTGCTTTTTAGTACCGGTATCGAGGGACAGGATCTCAACATTTTCACCTTCGAAAAAAACAAAGCATTTTTCCCTGTTTACAGTAAAAGTTCAGCTCTTCCTTTTGATATGTTTGCCGCTTCATTTTTTCTGGTAACAAGATACGAGGAGTATTTACCCTACATGCGCGACCGCTTTGGCAGATTTGAGGCACCACAAAGTGTTTCAGGCGAACACGAGTTTCTGAGGAAGCCGGTAGTAAATATTTGGGCTTACAAACTAAAGGCTATCTTGCTGGAACAATTTCCGGAGCTAAGTTTTAGTGATAGAAAATTCAGATATGTCTCAACCATTGATATTGATTCGGCTTATGCCTACAAATTCAAGGGAACAGTAAGAACGCTCGGTGGAATAGCATCTGCCGGATTGCGCCTGGAATTTTCAAAAATCTTCGAGCGGCTGTTAGTAATTACCGGCATGCAAAAGGACCCTTTCGACACATATACTTTTCAGCTTCAGCTACAAAAAAAATATGAAATCGACACCATTTATTTTATCCTGTTGGGCGACTATGGTAAATTTGATAAAAATATCCCGGTTAACAGCAGGCATTTCCAGGTCCTGATAAAATCGCTGGGCGATTATGCGGATGTAGGAATTCATCCTTCCTTTGAATCCAACGAAAGTTTCAGCCAGCTGAAAACCGAAATATCGCGCCTGTCAAAAATACTTAACCGGGAAATTACCCAAAGCAGACAACATTTCCTGAAAATTTCTTTTCCTGAAACTTACCGCAATCTGATCAACCTGGGCATTACCGATGATTATACCATGGGGTATGCTGCTGATGTGGGTTTTAGAGCAGGAATTTGCGATCCGTTCTATTTTTATGACCTTGATCTGGAAACGGAAACCAATCTTAGGGTACACAGTTTCCAGGTTATGGATGGAACCCTCAAAGATTATCTCTACAAATCAAGGGAACAATCTCTGGAAATCATCAAATTACTGATCGATGAGGTAAAGGCTGCTGATGGCACCTTTATGAGCCTCTGGCACAACGAATCATTGAGTAATGCCGGGCTGTGGAAAGGTTGGCATGAAATTTACGCCGAAACGGTAAAATATGCTTGTTGTTGATTGGGGTGGCGGAAAATCGGTGTAATGGTTGGTTGAGGTATTGTGAGGTTGGGGTATTGGAGTGCTGGAGCGTTGGAGTAATCTTTCGCAACACACATCTCATTTCATTGGATGTGATTGTTCAACTTGTAACTCAAAATCACTACCCACAACTCATAACGCATCTCACCTTCTACCCTCTTACCCCGGCATCAAACCTTCGTCTGAAAAAGAAAAATAAGTTTCTGTACCAACAATGATATGATCAAACACAACCATATCCAAAATATCGCCGGCTTTTTTCAACTTACGTGTAAGTGAAACATCCTGGTCGCTGGGTTTACAATTTCCTGATGGATGATTGTGACCTAAAATTATGGATGAAGCATTGCCTTCAAGTGCGAGCCTGAACACTTTTTTGGGATCGACGAAAGTGCCTGAAACACCACCATCACTTACATTCACAACTTTTAAAACCTGATTGGCCCGGTTGAGCAACACCATTACAAACAGCTCATAATGGAGGTCGCTAAGAAAAGGTTGAAGCAACTCGAAAGCCTCACGGCTCGAAGTGATGGATTTGCGCTGCACCACTTCAGCACCGCGTCTGCGCCTTCCCAATTCCAATGCAGCCACGATCGAAATAGCCTTGGCCTCTCCAATGCCCTTAAATTTCTGCAATTCGGCAACCGACATTTTAGACAACTCAATGAGGTTATGATCGATGCTGGCCAGAATCCTTCGCGATAAATCCACTGCAGATTCGTTTCTACTCCCTGAGCCAAGAAGGATTGCCATCAATTCGGCATCGCTTAAGGTAGATTTTCCTTTTAGCAAGAGCTTTTCGCGTGGCCTGTCGCTTTCGGCCCAGTAGCGAATGGATGACGGAGATTGATCAGGATACTTTTTCATTAGCTTTTATTTGTGTTATTCCTTTGTTATTAATCTTCTGATAATGAATTCAAAACCCACTACAATATTTTGTCTGATTTTCTTGCCACTTTACAAAGCTAAAATTACAAAAAAGCCCCTTTTGTCGATGACAAAAGGGGCTCAAATTTTATTATAAACATGATCGCCTATAGCGATGCCATGTGTCTTGACAGTTTTGATTTAAGGTTTGCTGCCTTGTTCTTATGAAGAATCGAACGCTTAACGTTTTTATCAATCACTGATGCAAGTTTCGGAAATTGCTCTGCAGCAGCATCTTTTTCTTTAAGTTCCCTGAATTTATTAATCAGATTACGCATTGTACGGGCATAATACCTGTTTCTGGTAGTCCTTGTCTTTGTTGACCTGATCCGCTTTAATGAAGATTTATGATTTGCCATTATTTAAAATTATTTGCTTTCTGTCTTAAAAAAATTTACAGCCCTGTTTTTGAGGGCTGCAAAAGTAAACCATTTTTTTTATTTAGCAAATTCAATTTCGGGAGATTCGCTTAATTTTTAACATATTTATCCAAAATATCAGGTATCTCTTTTCCTTCAAAACCTTTGGCTAAAATGATCCCATTTTCGTCAATTAAAAATGTTCCGGGTAAATTTTTCACACCAAAAAACCTGATGTTCCTGTCTTTCCAGCTATCGATTACATACACATGATTAGCCCACGGAAAACCATAATTTTCAAGTGCTTCATGCCAGGTGGCTTCTTCTTTGTCGAGTGCAATCTGAAAGATTTCAAAATCCTCGCCATTTACAAAATCTTTATCGTGATATGCTTCGTAAGCTTCCTGGTATTTCTTGTTTTCGGTGTTGCAGTGGCCACAAAGCGAATTCCAGAGTACCACCATAACCAAATTACCTCTGAGATCAGAAAGTTTTAGCATTTCACCACTCGGGCCTTTGGCTTCAAAATCACCAATGTAGTTTCCCACCTCATTACCGGCTTCTGCACCTCCGTTATCCTGAGCTGATACCTGGGTTGCTGAAATCATCAGCACACTTACAAAAAATAGTTTGAAGAAATTTTTCATATTTTTTCGGTTAAAGTTTCAAATATGTTAACTGTGGAGGCAAAAGTAAAATTATCCTGCATTCAAAAAAAAAAACAAAAATGCGTATTAACTTAGTTTAACGCTTATGTTAATTAGATGTAAATGCTTATTAGCTTAGTATCGAAGGATTTTATGAATTAACCGGATAGTCTGACTATATTTGCAGTAAAAATCAGTAACATTGAATAAAGAAGAAAAGAAAAAGATTTTATCGCTTTACCAAAAGTGGGCCGGAGAAGATTCCACCGATATTAACATACTTCCCGAATCAGGTTCATACCGGAGGTATTACCGGATTGTGAGCAAGCACAAAAATGCTCTTGGCGCATATTTTAACAGCCCTCCCGAAAACAAAGCTTTTATCGAGCTATCCCGCCATTTCAAAAAAAACGGCATGCACGTGCCCGAAATCTTATTGGTTGATGACGATTTCAGGGCTTACCTGATTGAAGACCTTGGTGATGACGTGCTTTTCAACACCATCAACAGGATGAAAAACAAAACCGGATTTGATGAAAAACTGATCAATATTTACAAGGAAGTGATTGACGAGCTGATCAAATTCCAGATGATCGCCGGGGAAAATGTGGACTATTCAGTTTGTTACCCATCTGGGGATTTTGATACCCAGGCCTACATGTGGGACCTGAATTATTTTAAGTATAATTTTCTGAAGCTTGCACAAATTCCTTACAACGAATATTATTTAGAGGAAGATTTCAGGAAGCTGGTACAACTGCTCATGTCGGTAGAAAGCTCCTATTTTGTGTATCGCGATTTTCAGACCCGAAACATCATGGTACATAAAAACAAACTTTATTTTATCGATTACCAGGGTGGCCGTCGCGGCCCGGTTCACTACGACCTTGTTTCGCTTCTGTTTCAGGCCAGGGTAGCTATGCCCGCCAACATCAGAGAATCGCTGATTGATTATTATATTTCTAAAGCCGAAAAAATTGACCCGGCAAGCGTTAGAAATTTCAGACATCATTTTTATAAATTCGTACTCATAAGAATACTTCAAACGCTTGGGGCGTATGGGTTCAGGGGAATTTACGAGAAGAAAACACATTTCCTGCGCAGCATACCCATGGCCATCATGAATATTAAATGGCTGATGGACAATGACAAGGTACCCCAGAATTTGGGCGAACTGACAAAATGTTTAAAGGCTATTATCGCTAGTGAAGATCTGAAAAACACCATCGAACCACCGCTTTTGATTTCGATCAATAGTTTTTCGTACAAGCGCGGCTTACCGCCCGACAACTCAGGAAATGGGGGCGGGTTTGTGTTTGATTGCCGGGGGCTGCCAAATCCAGGCCGGCTTGAAGCATACAAAAACCTTACAGGGCAGGACAAGGAAGTGATCGAATACCTGAAGCAACATGATGAGGTGGCTGACTTCATTGATCATGCAGCCAGCCTCGTTGAACAATCGGTTGAAGTATATTCAAAACGGCACTTCACCAACTTACAGGTAAATTTTGGCTGCACCGGAGGCCGGCACCGTTCGGTGTATTGCGCCGAGAAAGTTGCCGAGAGGCTTTACCTTTATGATAATATTAAAATTGAGGTCTGCCATCGTGAACAAGAATAGCAGCTAAACGTTTAGCTTGAAAATTTTTTAGAATGTCGAAGAAACGCTGCAAAAAAGATAAGTTTCACCGTTCACCAAAAGACAAATTCTGCTGCAGGAAATGCAACCAGACCTCCAACTCGAAGGACAAACTTTGTAAGGCAGAGAAAATGTAATACACCAAATCAAGTCCCGATCGTATTACATTTTGGTGTCATCAACTTTGTAGCCAGGATTTTAACAGAAACAAAACAAAAAGTTTACAGGACAAATATAAATTACGAACTGGCTAAATAGTGTCCATCTATAAAGTCCAACTTCATCGTTGTTGCTCAAAATCCAAATCCTCGAATACATTAGTATACTGCGGTTTGAATTTTTCTCACGCCTCGAATTTGAACTTTATAGAGCAAACACGGGACATTATGGACAAGCACTAA
>CAYNDN010000033.1:0-4866 GCA_964395075.1 uncultured Lentimicrobiaceae bacterium
AGTGTTGAGCCATCTCTCTTGTAAAATTCTGTTTGTATCTGGACATGTGTTATTCTATGGCGCTGAAAATCCTGAATAATGCGGTCCCGATCTTCTGGTTTTGCATACACCTGCTTACCGATGTTAGCTACTTCCTGGAGCACCTGTGCAGGTGAATCATAACCAAACATTTTTGCGAATGCTTTATTTACTTCAATGAATTTCCCTGAGGATGTGCTCCTGTAAATGCCAAGGGATGAGTATTCAAACATCCTCCGGAACCTGGTATCGCTCTCGAATAGTTTTCGGGATAAACGTTTACGCTCGATGGAGTAGGTGATGGTTTTTTCGAGCAGGTGGCTGTTGATTTCCGATTTAAAAAGATAATCGTCGGCGCCCAGCTTAACGGCCTGCAGGCCAATTTCTCTGGCATTAAGCCCGGTTGTAACAATAACGGGGCAGTGCGGATGTGTTTCAAGTATTTGTTGGAGCGTTTTCAAATGCTCGCTGTCGGGCAGGTTCAGGTCGGTAAAAATGATATCGAAACTGAATTTCTTCATCATTTTGAGGCCCTCAGTAAGGTTGGCGGCTTCTTT
Source organism: uncultured Lentimicrobiaceae bacterium (assembly GCA_964395075.1). Classification (GTDB taxonomy): domain Bacteria; phylum Bacteroidota; class Bacteroidia; order Bacteroidales; family 4484-276; genus SABY01. The sequence goes on from CAYNDN010000033.1 coordinate 576, forward strand.
TAATGTGCAGGCAGGATTTTCAATTTCGGCAAGATATGCATTAAACAATTTACGATCTCCTGGATTATCTTCAATTAAAAGAATGGTTATGTGCTCAGTCTTTTTCATGTTATGCTCATAGCTCGTTGGACGAAATTATTTGCTGGTAAACTTTTTTTCATGCAGCCTATGTGGGAAGTTTTACAATTGATCCCCAAAAGTTTTGTAAATCTTTAATCATTTCCATGAATTTATTAAAATCCAGTGGCTTGGAAATGAAACAATTCGCGTAATTGTCATACGCGTTCGTAATATCATTTTCATTTTCGGAGGTTGATAACACGACCACGGGTATTTTCCTGAGAAAATCATTGGTTTTTATCTCCGACAGTACCTGCCTGCCATCCTTTTTCGGAAGGTTCAAATCCAGCAGGATCATATCGGGGGTAGTTGCATTCACATATTCGCCGAGTTTAAAAAGGTAATTCATAGCCATTTCCCCATCAGTTACCACGTTAAGATTATTTTTAATCTTGTGCTCATTAAAAGCTTCCTTTAATAATCGAATATCCCCCGGGTTATCTTCTACAACCAACACTTCAATTGTTCTTTTCTCTGGTATTGCCATAAAATAAAATATTGCACACTTGAAAGTAAAAATATATTATTTTTCGCACGCTGCAAAATATTTATTGTTTCCGGGTTAATTTTGAAGTTTAAATCTGTCAATACGGTCCTTCATTATTTGATATCATGGTTTGAAGATGTTTTGGAATTATGATTTTGAAGGAGGTTCCCTTTCCGGGTGCCGACTTTAAAGAAATGGTGCCATGATGTCTGTCAACAATTTTTTTACACACTGCCAGTCCGATGCCGGTACCGGGATATTTGTCGCTGGTATGCAGGCGCTTAAATATGATGAATATCCTTTCATGGAATTTCGGTTCTATTCCGATTCCATTATCAGAAACGGTAAAAGTTACCTGCTTTTTGTTTTCCTTAGCCGATATGCTAATCTGCGGTGTTTTATCGCCTCTGAACTTGATTGCATTGGACACAAGGTTTTGAAAAAGCTGCACCATTTGCGATTCATCGGCATCAATCTCCGGGAGTTTTCCAAGCACAAATCTGGCTCCGCTTTCTTTTATGGTATCCGAAAGATTGGTCAGCACCTGATTGATAACTTGGTTCATGATGGTGTTGGTAAATGGTTTACCGCGCGTGCCTACCCTGGAAAATTTTAATAAATCATTGATGAGGGTTTTCATCCGGGAAGCACCGTCCACGGCATAACGGATGAATTCTCTGCCGTCATCGTCCAGCTTTTCATTGTATTTTCGTTCTAACAATTGCAGGAAACTGGATACCATGCGCAAGGGTTCCTGCAAATCGTGTGAGGCGATATATGCAAATTGTTCCAGTTCTTTGTTTGATCGTTCCAGCTCCTCAAGCAATTTGCGCAACTCGTTTTGTTTTTCTTTTAAAGGCGTAACATCGTTCACGCAAACGATGGCTCCTTCTACCTTGTTTCCTTTTTTGTGGGGTAAAAAAGTGGTTTGTGTGTATCGTTTTTTTCCGTGTTTGTAGGGCATCATCCGCTCATATTCAACCGTTTCGCCGGCAAACACCCGGTCAAGGTCTTGTTTCGTTATCTGATAGGCTTCCTCGCCAATTATGTCTTTGGCGTGTTTTCCAACCACATCGGCTGCTGTGGTGCCAAACCAGTTTTCGTATCCTTTATTTACAAATTCGTACCTGTGGTCGGGTTTCAGGTAGGAAACCAGCACGGGAATCAGGTCGGTGATCAACTGCAATTGCTCCCGGCTGTGCTCAAGATCCTCCTGGGCATTTTTCAGTGATGTAATATCGCGGACCACTGCCATAATGTGTTTCTGACCTTTGAACTCCAGCGGCGAGCCATATACCTGGGTGTGCATAATTTCGCCGGAACTGGTGTATTCCACATTTTCGCTTGTATATTTTTTACCTGCCATACAGGTTTTGAAAAATCTGTCTAATTCGTGTTGCCAGTCTTCATGCAGAAGCTTGTGCGGATCCAGTTCAAGAAATTCATCTTTCGAATATCCGTAAATTCGGCAGCCAGCAGGGTTTATTTCTACGATCCGGCCATTTTCGTTACAGATAAAGATGGCGTCATTCACCGACTCAAAAATCAGCCTGTGGCGTTCCTCGCTTTCTTTAAGTGCTTCTTCGGCCTCTTTTTTTTCTGTGATATCTGTGTGCACTCCAAACATGCGCACAATGTTGCCCTGTTCGTTTTTCAGGCTTGCGGCTTCGTTTCTTATCCAGCGATAGGTTCCGTTTTTATGTCGCATCCTGAATTCTTCAATAAATCTTCCCCTGGGATTTTTTAAATAATTTTCAACAGCACGATGCATTCTTTCCGAATCATCGGGATGCAACAATTTTTCCCAGGTAGTAAATTCGCTTTTCAATTCATGATCTTCATATCCCACATGTTGTTTCCATATTTTACTGTAGAAAACTTCGTTGGTTCCCGGTTTCCAGTCCCATATGCCGGCATTGGCACCTTCGGTAGCCAATTTAAAGCGCTGCTGGCTTTCCTTTAACTCTTCCTGGTAGAACCGGCTTTCAGAAATATCATTATAAATAAAAAGCAGGTGAGGTTCGTTGTTTTGAAAAAACCGGGTGAAATGGCATTCAAGCCAGACATCTTTACCAAAACTGGATTTTACATGAATTTCTTTTTTATCGGTACCTCCGTTCTCGAGGATGGTATTGGCGGCATCGACCAGTCCGGATTTTTTCCAGGATTCGATCCTGTTAAAATTTTGTTTCAGAATCTGATCCACTGATGCGCCAACAAATTCAGCAGCCTTTTTATTGGCCATGATACATTGTCCTGATTTGTCATAGACTGCCTTGCCAATCGGTGAATCCTGCACCACCGAAGTGTTAAAATTAAGGGCATTCTGCAAATCGGCTTCATATTTTTCGCGTTCCGAAACATCAAAAAGTGTGGTCAGAACTTCTTTTCCGATAGTAATGCCGCCAACAATGAATTTTTTGGTTTCTCCGTTTTTACAGGTTACCTCATATACTTTTGGTTCAATGCTTTCGCCGGTTTCGATGGATTTTTCGATTGCCCGGTTCCAGTTTTCTATCACCCACATGCGGTATTCAGAATCGGGATAGGCTTTTCTCCACCATGCATCAATGTTGGGTACGTCATCAAGAGCGTATCCCAGATGTTTTGTGAAAGATTTGTTTGCTTCAATAAAGCGTCCTGATTCATCAACATGACAAAGCGGGTAGGGTATCTCGTTGAAGAATTTGTGGAATTTTTTTTCGTTTTCTTCAAGTTCATTGATGGCAAATATTTTTGTGATGGCCTGCGAAAGGTTGCCGGCAATATTGTCAATTAAATTGGTTTCCTCTTCAAGAAAAACCGAATCAAAACCTGATGTCTCCATATCAAGGAAAACTTCCATAAAACCCACAGGCAATTCATTGTTATAAAGCAATTCATGCTCTTTTAACCCGGTTTCCTTAAAAGGATTTGATTCGAAAACCTGATCGTTGAATTTTATTCTGCAAAATGTTTTGGTGGGTAATCTGAAGGATGTTGGGATAACCTGCACTGTTTTTTCAAGTATTTGCTGAATGGTAAGCCTGTCGTCCTCAATAAATTGGTTGATCTTATTAATGCATCGCATTTCCTTTACGCGCTCGCCGAGATCGAAAATCAGTTTTTCATTTAATTGCTGTGTTTTTTTACGTTCAACAATTTCTTCTTCCAATAGCTCATTGCTTGTCTTAAGTTCCTCTTCAATGCTGGCGCGTTCCTCAATTTCTTGTTGCAGTATTCCGTTTGATGCACGGAGTTCTTCTTCTATGGCCGCTTTTTCTTCGATCTCCTTTTGCAAGTTGTTGTTTTGCACAATCAGCTCACTTTGCTTTTCTTCAACAAGTTTTTCCAGGTTGGTTTTATGATCTTCAAGTAATTGCTGTGTGTTTTTGAGTTCAGAAATTTCAATTGCTGATCCGATAATTCGAAATATTTCTCCCGAATCATTTTTTTGGGGAGTAAGTGTGGTAAGCCACCAGTGGTCTTTGCCCAGCATGGGGATCATCTCTTCATATTCAATTTGTGTTCCTGTGTCAACGCACTGCTGGTATCTTTTTTTTATTTCGGCAATGGCCTCCCTGGGAATAATATCTGAAAGTTCGTCAACTGTTTTGCCCTCAACATCCTTTGATATCATGCCCGAAGCTTTTTCATGGGCGGGGTTTAAACCTCTGAACCTGAATATTCCGGGGCCTTCCACAT
>CAYNDN010000033.1:4876-17640 GCA_964395075.1 uncultured Lentimicrobiaceae bacterium
CATCGAAAATAAAAATGGCTGCGGCGGTGGAGTTGTAGATTTCGGTGAGGTAATCGCCGCTTTGTTTTAGTTTCAGGTTTGCTGATCCCATTTTGGTGATCATGGTCACCAGCGACTGGTAGAAGTTAACCACTTTTTCAACTTCTTCTTTTGTATAGCACGGCACTTTACGGCTGGCTTCCAGATAAGCCTGTACGTTAAATCCGAATTGTTTGGCAGTTTGCTTTATTTGCTTTTCCGAGGGTTTTTCTCCCTTCCAGTAAAACTGTCCAAAAAACAGGTTTGCAACATGCTCCCTTTCAATTTTGATCGGGATTGCCAGGTCAATCAGCTCGTTTTTGCATTTATGCAGATGGTACTTTTTATGGCTGATATCGCCCTGGAACGACTGATCACTCTCTCTGCAGTGATCAAGAGTCTGAGAATTTTTGCGATGAAATTCAGTGCAGATTTCCTGCCAGCCAATTCCGATGAGCACATTACCCTCCAGGTTGAGCAATCCCACCGGAAATCCGGTGGCCTCGAAAAAATGCTGGAAAAGCCGGGTGAGTTCCTCAATATCAAGAAGGTATTCAATTCTGGGTTTTGAAATGTAAGGTGTTGAAAATAAACTCATTTGCTGCACTTATTTTGAAATACTAATTTGGAGTTGTGGTTATAGGGGAAAATGTAGTTTGTAAAGATACGAAATATTTAAATACAGTGAATGTTTCAGTGTAACAGCCCCTTAAACAATTGGACATGATTGCAATAAAAATTAGTAATTATGCAACCGACAATGGAAAAATGAAAATTTAGAAAAGAAAACAAGCATCGCATTATCAAAGAGGCTTCAGAACAGGCCCTTTGCTGCCTGAAACAAAAAACCCCGGAAGCGAAAGCAACCGGGGATTGAATTTCAATATTTATAATACTAGAATTTCAACAGCTTACCGGCTGCGTGATAAATTTTCTCTTCGTTGGGCAGGATTGCGCCTTCAAGGATTCTGTTAAAACCAACCGGCGTGAATGTTGATCCAACTCTTCGTACCGGAGCATCCAGGTATTCAAATGCTTCTTCGGTGATTATGGCCGCAATTTCACCACCAAAACCAGCAAATACCTTATCCTCGTGAACCACCAATGCACGGCTGGTTTTCTTCACCGATTCCAGGATGGAGTCTTTATCCAGCGGGATTAATGAACGGATATCGATCACTTCCACCGATTTACCTTCTTCTTTTTTAAGTCTTTCAGCAGCTTTCAGGCACATGTGCGTGGTGTTTCCATAAGTAATCATTGTAAGGTCAGTTCCTTCGCGCCTTACCCTGGCCACACCAAAGGGAACTTCAAAATCTTCAGGAACTTCGGTTTCTGCAAGTGGATCGTTGTATAAAGCTTTAGGTTCGAGAAATAGGGTCGGCCCTTCGGACCGCATACTCGTGCGGAGCAATCCGGCGGCGTCATCAGCAAAAGATGGATAAACCACGCGGATTCCCGGGAAGGTTGTTAAAGCCCCTTCGATGGTTTGGGAGTGGTAGAGCCCACCACCGATGTATCCGCCGGAAGCCAGTCGTATGGTTACATTCGGGGCAAAGGCGCCGTTACTGCGCCAGTAATCGTGCGTAGCTTCTACAAATTGTTCCATGGCCGGCCAGAAATAATCGGCAAATTCAGCACCCTCAACCACAATCCGGATTTTTTTGTCGAAGCGGCTCATGCCGTTTGCCGTTCCCATAATGAAGTCTTCAGCAATCGGTGCGTTGAAAACACGCTTACGGCCAAACTCCTGCTGCATACCTTTGGATACATTAAAAATTCCGCCTTTGTCCTTGTTGGCCATATCCTGCCCCCAGATGAATGTATCAGGGTTGCGCCTGAATTCTGCCTTGAGTGTTGAGTTGAGGGCCTCGATCAGCTTAATCCGTTTGCCTTCGCCATTGTGAAGCCCTTTGGGATATTTTTCGGAAACATACGGGTCAGGGATCACAAAATCGAAAATAGATTTAGGATCCGGATCCGGAGCTTTTAAAACTTTTTTATGGGCAGCAGAGATGGCTTTTTTGGCTTCACCATCCAGTTCATTTAATTCTTCTTCGGTAAACCTTCCAGCGTAAATCAGGCGGGTTCTGAATTTCTTGAGCGGATCCAGCAGGTTCATTTCATTTAATTCAACATCGTCGCGATACAATTCATGACGGTCAGAATTAGAGTGTGATCCCATCCTTATGCAATTGGCATGAACAATTACCGGAATACCCTCTTCCTCAATAATTCTTTTGGCCTTTAGCATGGCATTCATCGAGTTCAACGGGTCTTTACCGTTTGCATAAATCACTTCCAAATTTTTAAACCCATGAAAGTTATCTGCTGCGCGGGTATTGGCAGTCTGCTGTTCTTTTGGCACTGAAATGCCAAAACCATTATCCTGGAAAACAAAAATTACAGGAAGCTTCTCCGTTGAGGCACCATTGATCGCTTCATAAACATATCCTTCAGAAGTGGAGGATTCGCCTTGCGAACTGATTGAAATGGCATCGGTGCCGTAGTATTTTATTGCACGTGCAACGCCCACTGCATGCAACGTGTGGTTGCCGGTTGCTGACGAAACATTGTGGATATTCCACTCAGGCTTTGCAAAGTGGTTGCTCATGTGCCGGCCTCCGCTTGCAATGTCTGTACCTTTAGAAAGTCCGTTGAGGATTATTTCTTCAGGTGTAAGGCCGGCTGAAATGGCTGTGAGCATATCGCGGTAGTAGGGAAACATGTGGTCATGGTTTTTCCTGAAAACCTGTCCGATAGCCAGTTGGATTCCATCATGGCCTGCATAGGGCGCATGATACGACCACCCCAATGCCTGCTTCAGATAGTTGGGGGCTTTATTGTCTAACTGACGGCCAAGGGTCATCAGGTAATACCAGTTTTTCAGGGTTTCCTTTTCGGTGTTCTTCACCGTATATACTTTGTCTTCTTTCGATAAAACGAACCGCTTTCTGTTACTCATTTTCAAAAACTTTAATCAATATTGTTTTTAATTTTCGCTTTTTAAACATACCATGTATGCCTTTGTTCAGGTTTGAAAGATTTTATATTTCGGAGTAAACCCCTGAATGTGCCTGCAAAAATAATGATTAGTAACTTGTTTTTATGTGTTCTAAATAATAAATATTGGATTTCTTCCGCAGAGGTAACGGTTTAGTTTGTTGGTAATTAATGGATTAATGCGCAATTGCGGTGTTTATACACATAAAATTATGATTGGTCCAGGTTTAGCTCTTGCCAGGTTGGCAGATGATTGTGATGCCATTTATCTATTATCATTCCGTCTTTGATCAAAATCAGCCCTGGGTTTGAGCGTATCATGGTTTTCAGGGTAATATCATCGGCATTGAAAAATCGCATATCAAAAGTAATATTTTGTTTTTCAAGAAATTGCTGAATTTTTCCGGGCAATGTGGCCGTAAGCCCTATGAATGAGTATCCATTTTCTTCAGCATATTTAAATAAAGTTTCCAGTTCCTTAAACGATTCAGCATTGGTTTCTTCGAGACTCCACGCAACAAGCAAAAACTGGAAGTCAGGATTTTTTAGATACATGTCAGTAACATTCTCACCTGCAAAATTGATGATAGCGAGGTTCATGCCCTCGATGCGGTTAGGGTCTTCAGCACGCTGACTAACAAATTCCCATTGTTCTACCCATTCAGGATCATCATACGGATAATTGGGCGAAAGATATTCTTTTGTTTCTCCGGTTTCTTTGTTGCGGTATGTGAGGTAGTATTTAACAGGCTCGGGATTTTCAACGTAAAGCCGGTTACCAACTTTCCAGGCTCTGAAGTCCATCATGGGCAGGTTTGCAACGTTTAAATACTGAAAGCCAACAAATATCGCCACAAGGGTAATTCCCAAAACCCATTCGGTTTTATCGGGGTAAATACGCTTGATTGATGTACGGTTAAAAAATACGATCAGCACCAGCACATTAATAATCAGGTTTTTGTAAAATGTCTGCCAGTTGGTAAGGATCAGTGCATCACCAAAACAGCCGCAATCAGGAACAGGGTTATTCAATGCATCGTTTAGCGTTACGAGTGTAAAAATTCCCATCATCAGCAAAACAAGGGTAGAAGTGAGTTTTGGTTTTATCTGCAAAATCAGCATACCGCCCAGAACCAGTTCGGCAGCGTTGAGGATGAAAGAAAAGAATAGTGCTGAGAAATTCAACCACTCAGTACCAAAAGCAATAAAATAGTCTTCAACCCGGTATGCAGTCCCCAACGGATCAACTCCTTTCACGAAACCTGAATACAGGAAAACCATGCCAAGCAATAGCCGGCTAAAAGTTCTCATGCCGGGCGAAAAAATACTTTTATACCTGAAAATGACTACCAGTTGAAAAACCAGGAATAACAAAAAAGCGATATTAAAATCTTGGAAAAACTGAATGAGGAAAGCTGAAAGTACCGCTGTTAAAATGATTACCCAGCCTGTGATGGTTTTTAAAGTTGATTGATGCATCTGTATGTGTCGTTAATCGTTATCGGTTTATCGAGGTTCAATATTTAGTATTTGATATTTGGTGGTAAAGACGCAATTCATTGCGTCTTTACACAATAGCCATGGAGACGCCAATTTTTGGGTTCTCAGCTAAATTTGGTATGCTATTCACTGGCAACCCTCTCATCCGCTTCATCAAATTTAATGAGTGCAAAAAGTGCATAGTTCAGTATGTCCTGGTAATTGGCGTCAAGCCCTTCAGAGATCAGTGTTTTGCCTTTGTTATCTTCTATTTGTTTTATGCGCAGCAGTTTCATCAGGATGATGTCGGTGTAAGATGAAATCCGCATATTTCGCCAGGCTTCATCGTAGTCGTGGTTCTTGTTTTCCATCAAAGTCTTTGATGTATAGATGTGTTTGTTGTAAAGTTTGCCTGCTTCATCCACTTCCAGTGCGAGGTCGCTTTTATTGCCCAGTTCAAGTTGGATTAGTGCCATTACGGCATAATTTACAATGCCTACAAACTCATCGCGGGCACCTTCATCAATTTTTGTTTCAGCTTTTTCTTCGATGCTGCGTATGCGGTTTGCCTTTATGTAAATTTGGTCGGTTAGCGAGGTTGTTCTCAGTATTCTCCATGCGCTGCCATAGTCCATCATTTTCTTCTCGAAAATTGCTCTGCACCGGTTTATGGCAGCTTCAAATTGCTCATTGGTTTTTGTCATGCGCTATTATTTTTTCTTCTTTCCGAATAATTTCTTTTTGGTCTTTTCGCTGTCTGATTCTTCATCCACTTCATCACCAGTCCCGGTTAATGTCTGCAGGTTTGCCTGAGCTTCTTCCAAACTTTTTTGTGCGGGTTTCATTTTTTCTTTCCCAAGCTTCAGCTTATCTTTTCCCTTTTCGATGTTGCTTTTGCCTTTTTTATATTTCTTTTCTGCTGATTTTATTTTCGCTTCTGCAGCTCTTTTATCTTCTCTGAATTTTGTGTCAAGGTCTCTGATTTGCTGTTTCAGAGCATCCCGCTCATTCCGGTCATCAGTTTTGAGTTGTTTTTCGAGGCTTTTCTTTTGGGTGGTATGGTTTTTAACCAGCGTCGATTTTTCCTGATTGGCGGTTTTGAGTTCCGCCTTGGCTTCCTCCATCATTTTTTCGCCGGCAGAAAGCAGACTGTCACCAGTGTCAAGGTATTCCTGTGCCCTTGCTACAGCCAATTCAGCACGGGCAACTTTGAGGTTGGCGCGTTGCAGGGCCAGCTCCTCGTGCAATAATTCAACTTCGTCAGTTTCCTGTGCCTGTAACAATGTTGCTGACATTATCAGCAATAGAATGGATAATAGTGAAAAAGTTTTTGTTTTCATGATGTTGGGTTTATTAAGCTTGGCAAAACGATTGGCAAATATAAAATGCTTTATTTTCGTGGCATGTTAATGAAAAGTAAATTTTAGCAATTGTTTCATGAGGCAATATCTGAATAGGCAGGACAAAATTGATGAAATATTTAATGGCAGTGCGCCCTTGGTGATGGGGATTTTGAATCTTACCCCCGATTCGTTTTACGATGGAGGAAGATTTGATCTGCCGGATATTGCCTTAGAGCAGTCGGAAAAAATGGTGGATGAGGGTGCAACGATCCTCGATCTGGGAGCCGTTTCCACCCGACCTTTTTCAGAGGAAGTTGGTGAAGCAGAAGAATGGAACCGTTTAAAAATGGTTCTGCCGGCAATCAGGAAGGCCTTTCCTGAAATCATGATTTCTGTAGATACCTATCGCAGCTCTATTGCACGGCAGGCAGTTTTGGAAGGTGCTGAAATTATCAACGATATTTCGGGCGGGCAGTTTGATGCGAAGATGTTTGAGGTTATTTCAAAACTTGAGGCCGTTTATGTGATGATGCATATCAAAGGTACCCCGAAAACCATGCAGCAATATCCGGAGTATAACGATGTGGTGGGGGAGGTGATCTCCTTTTTCCGGAACCAGCTCAGGAAGTTGAAAAACTTTGAAGCCGACAAAAAACTCATCCTCGATCCGGGGTTTGGATTCGGTAAAACCGTTGAACACAATTATCAATTGCTTCATGGAATAAGAAAAATAAGGAAGTTGGGTTTTCCTGTTCTGGCAGGCTTGTCCAGGAAGTCGATGATTAACAAAGTTTTAGGGATTACCCCCGAAAATGCACTCAACGGAACTACAGCACTCAATATGTTGGCACTTGCTAATGGTGCAAACATTTTAAGGGTTCATGATGTGAAGGCCGCTACGGAGGCAATCAGGTTATTTGAAGTTTACCGAAAAAATGATCTTAAAGGTTCTGCTTAAACCACTTGTACCAGTCCACAAACTTTGAAATTCCTTCCTTAATTCCAACAACCGGCCGATAGCCAAAATCTTTTTGCATGGCCGAAACATCGGCATAGGTAATTTTTACATCGCCTTTTCTGTGGGGCAAAAATTCAATCTCAGCTTTTTTACCCAGCACTTCTTCAATCGTTTGGATAAAATCCATCAACAATACCGGGCTGGAGTGGCCAATGTTGTATATCTTATACAAACTATCCTGTCTGCCACCATTTATTACCAGGCAAATACCTTCAACAATATCTTCTATAAAGGTGAAATCACGCTCCATTTGTCCGTTGTTGAATACCCTTATTTTTTTACCTTTCGAAACATTGTCCACAAAAAGATAGGGTGCCATATCGGGCCTTCCCCAGGGGCCGTAAACCGTAAAAAAGCGCAATCCCGTGGTTTTGATTTTGTAAAGATGGCTGTATGTGTGGGCAATCAGTTCGTTGGACTTTTTACTTGCCGCATAAAGGCTGATGGGGTGATCAACATTGTCGCATTCCGAAAACGGTACATCCTCGCGGTTACCATAAACGCTTGAACTGCTGGCATAAACGAAATGTTTCACGTTAAATTCCCGGCAGGCGTCGATCAGGTTGATAAAACCGGTAACATTGTTTTCGATGTAGGTGTGTGGATTCAGGATGCTGTATTGCACACCGGCCTGTGCTGCCATGTTGCAAACTACATCAAAATCGTATTTTGCCATGATGTCTTCGAGGTAGTAACGGTCGGTGATGTCAACTTTCGAAAAATGATAATTTTCTGTTTTGGTGCTTTTATAAATCAGGTTTGGCCAAATGCTGTCTTCTTCAATGCCAAGCAGGGGTAATTTTTCATACTTAAATCTAACATCATAATAGCTGTTTATGTTGTCGGTTCCTACCACGAAGTGGCCTGCATCAAGGAGTTTTTGGGTGAGGTTGTAACCGATGAAGCCAAGTGCTCCGGTAACAAGAATATTCATTGGGTTTACATTAATTAGATTTTGGCTGCCAAAAGTATCACGTTTTTTTTTATGAATACCGGTTCTGCCGGATTCTTGATTAATTCATTAATTTTGGGCACAAATCGAAAACACGTTTATGATTCCCGTTTTTATCGACATCAGGCTTACCGATGTAATTGATGTTTTGCTCGTTGCGTTTCTTTTATACGAGGTTTACAATCTGCTGAAAGGAACAGCTGCAATCAACATTTTTTTGGGAATTGTAGCCATTTTTGGTATCTGGCGGCTTGTAAACCTATTGCAGATGGAGCTTTTGAGTGAGATTCTCGGTGCATTCATTTCTGTGGGTTTCATAGCCCTAATCGTGGTTTTTCAACCTGAGATAAGGCAGTTTTTATTACTGATAGGAACCCCCAAGTTTATGGCCAAAGCACGTAGCAGGATTCCATGGCTAAATTTAAACTTTGGTAAACCGGTTAATCTTGACGTTGATCCCATTGTTACGGCTTGCAGGAAGTTATCGGCCAATAAAACCGGTGCCCTGATTATCCTGGCGAAAAACAACGAACTTAGGCAGTATATAGAAACAGGTCGGATTTTGGAAGCTGACATTTCTGATGAGCTACTGATGAACATATTCTTTAAAAACAGCCCCTTACACGATGGAGCGGTGATCATCAATAACAATAAAATAAAATCAGCCCGCTGTATTTTACCGGTTTCGGGCAATAAAAAAATCTCTGTTGCCCTTGGGCTCAGACACCGTGCTGCTGTAGGAGTTACCGAAAAAACAGATGCTATTGCTGTGGTTGTTTCGGAGGAAACCGGTGAGGTAGCTTATGTTAAAAGCGGCGTGATTATCAGGAATGTGAATTTTTCGCACCTGAAAAATTTTCTGGAAAAAGAATTTAATTAGTAATTTACAACTCTTCGCCTTGTTTTTTAGCGTTTTCCTGCTGAAAAATTTCGATTAATTCTTCAGGGGTTTTGCCGAGATATTTCAATGACACTTCTGCATCATCTGCAAATTCATTATCAGGATATTTGGATAGAAATTCCTGATAGATGGCTTCGGCCTTATCCAACCTGCCAAGGTTGTTTTCGTAAACATAACCTTTCAAAAACAAAGCTTCCGGAGCTTTATGGTAGGCGTTGTATTCGATTATAATTCGGTCATAAAGCCTGATGGCCTTGTTTGACCTGTTGGTATTCATGGCAACATCGCCGGCTTTAAAAAGGAAATCAGGCGACAGGGTGTCCTGTGGGAAATCATTGGCGAAGGATTCATAAGCTGCAATTAGCTCGTCAACATATTCTGCATTTACCAATCCCGATTCGGAGAAGGCTGTGCTTTCAGCTTTTTTAATGTTATCCAGTGCTTCCTGGTGTGGGTTGCTGCATGATGCCGCAAAAGCAACCACTAAAACAATTGTTAAATACTTGATCATGCTGTTCATCGTGCAATTGATTTTTTTTGTTTTGGAAATATCATTTTGTAATTCACTTCTACTTTTCCTTTTGAAATATCCTGGAGCTTCCTCCTGAGCAGGGTTTTTCGTAACGCACTTACTTTATCTGTAAACAGGATGCCATCCAGGTGATCGTATTCATGCTGGATAATCCGTGCCGCGAATCCTGAGTATTTTTCTTCTTTGAGCTGCCAGCTTTCGTCGTAGTATTCAATTACAACGTCCGATTGGCGGGTAACATCTTCACGGATATTGGGGATACTCAGGCATCCTTCATCCATGGTTACATTTTTACCTGATTCTTCGAGAATGTAGGGGTTAATAAAAATTTTTTTGAAGTCAGCTAATTCGGGCATTTTATCGGCAAAGGGTGTTCCGTCAACGATAAACAACCTGACAGACCGGTTTACCTGTGGTGCGGCCAGCCCAATGCCATCGGAGGTGTACATGGTTTCAAACATATCGCTCAGGAATTTATCGAGATCAGGGTAGTCCTGATCAATGTCCTCGGTAACTTTTCTGAGCGTCGGGTGGCCATAAGCAACTACTGGTAGTATCATAATCAATTGTTATTCTGTATTCTGTAAAATCTTGTGTTCTAAAATCCTGTCCTGTTGTTATGCATGTACGATTGCAACATAATTGTCGCACTTACTTTATCAACAAGTGCTTTATCCTGGCGAATCTTTTTTTTGGCACCGGCTTCCCGTATTGTTTGTTGTGCCATCAGCGAGGTAAAGCGTTCATCCACCCTGTCAACAGGGATTGCCGGAAATTGTTTCTTCAATTTCTTTACAAACGGTTCAATAAAACGCTGAGCATCCGATGCCTTGTTGTTCATCTGCCTCGGTTCTCCAACCACAATTTTTTCAACTTTCTCATGCTCAAAATATTGCCTGAGGAAAGTAAAAATATCGCTTACATGCACGGTTTCAAGGCCTGTGGCGATAATCTGCAGTTCGTCAGTAACTGCTAATCCCACACGTTTTTGTCCGTAATCGATGGCCAGTATTCTTCCCAACCTTAAATAGTTTGGTTATTTGAGGCTGCAAAATTATAAAGAAAAAGGATAGTGTTTGATTTTTCCTAATTTTGGCGGTTTTCAATCTACTGGTATCGCATGCAGGACATCAAACAAACAATAGAAAAAGCCTGGGAAAACAGGGATTTGCTTCAGCATCAGGAAACGGTTGAGGCAATTGAGCACACCATAGAAGAGTTAGACAAAGGAAGTTTGCGGGTCGCAGAAAAGCATTCTGGAAACTGGGTCGTGAATGAATGGGTGAAAAAAGCTGTGGTTCTGTATTTTCCCCTAAAAAAAATGGCAACTACTCATGCGGGCGTTCTTGAGTTTCATGACAAGATGGATTTGAAAACCAATTACCGGGAACTTGGGATCAGGGTTGTGCCGCACGCTGTGGCAAGATACGGAGCCTATATGGCCAGAGGCGTGGTGATGATGCCGTCATACGTGAATATTGGTGCTTTTGTGGATTCGGGAACCATGGTGGATACCTGGGCAACAGTGGGCTCGTGTGCCCAGATCGGGAAAAATGTTCACCTGAGCGGTGGTGTTGGAATTGGAGGAGTTTTGGAGCCGGTACAGGCCAGTCCGGTGATTGTTGAGGATGGTTGTTTTATCGGGTCAAGGTGTGTGGTGGTAGAAGGTGTGAGGATTGAAAAAGAAGCTGTCCTCGGTGCCAATGTGGTGCTGACTAATTCTACCAAAATAATTGATGTTACCGGTGAAAACCCTGTTGAAACAAAAGGGGTTGTACCTGAAAGATGCGTAGTAATTCCCGGAAGCTATACCAAAAATTTTCCTGCCGGCGATTTCCAGGTTCCCTGTGCACTGATCATAGGCAAACGAAAAGCGTCAACAGATTTAAAGACTTCATTAAACACCGCTTTACGCGATTTTGAAGTTGCAGTTTAATGTGTGCTGTCGTTTTGAAAAAAGATTTAAAGAAAATACTGATCGTTCAAACGGCCTCAATCGGGGATGTGGTGCTGGCCACTCCGGTTATTGAAAAGCTGGCCGTATTTTATCCTGAGAGTAAAATTGACTTTTTGCTGAAAAAAGGGATTGAATCACTTTTATTTAATAATCCCCATTTGCATAAAATTTTGATTTGGGATAAATCTTCCGATAAATACAAAAACCTTAAAAATCTGATTCATAAAATCAGAGAAAACCACTATGATTTGGTGGTGAATCTCCAGCGTTTTGCTTCAAGTGGTTTGTTTACGGTGCTTTCCGGGGCTTCGGTAAAACTGGGGTTCAATAAAAACCCATTTTCAATTTTCTATTCCCATCGTGTAAAACACTTTATATCGACCGACCCAAAAAAAAGCATCCACGAGGTAATGCGTAACCTGAATGTAATTGCAAAGGTTACGGATGATGATTTCAGTTTTCCGGTTAAATTGTATCCTTCAAATACAGATTTTGCGAAGGTTTCGCAGTTTAAAACCAAAAAATTTATCTGTATCGCCCCAACTTCACTTTGGTTTACCAAGCAATTTCCTCCTGAAAAATGGATCGAATTTATCAGGGAACTGGATCATGATCTGGTGATTTATTTCCTGGGAGCAAAATCTGATAAGCAAATTTGCAACGATATCATCAAAAAATCGAATCACCTGAATAGCATGAGTTTATGTGGCAGACTGTCATTTCTCGAATCTGCCGCCCTGATGAAGGATGCAAGTATGAATTTTGTTAACGACTCTGCACCTCAACATTTTGCTTCGGCCATGAATGCTCCGCTTACATCAATTTTTTGTTCCACAGTTCCGGCTTTTGGTTTTGGCCCGCTTTCGGATGACAGTGTAGTGGTTGAAACAAATGAAAACTTAACCTGTAAACCTTGTGGATTACACGGTTTTAAATCATGTCCGCAAAAGCATTTCAGGTGTGCTTTAACAATTAATAAGGAAAAGTTGTTGAATCGCTTGACTTAAATGCAACTATTTTTGCGTTTTACGCAGACTGGAATTTTAAATAATCATGCAGACTGAAATTGAAAAAACCGTTGAGGTATTGAAAAAGGGCGGTGTGATACTTTATCCCACCGACACTATATGGGGAATAGGTTGTGATGCATCCAATCAAAAAGCTGTTGACAGGATCTATAAAATTAAAAAGCGTATTGAAGGTAAAAGCCTGCTCATTCTGGTTGATACCCCTGAAAGAATCAGCCGGTACGTTAAAGATGTTGATAACCTGGCACTCGATCTGGTGAATAGTTATGATAAACCGCTCACGGTAATATTTCCGGGATCAAAAAATCTGGCCAAAGGCGTTGCTGCCGACGACAGGAGTATCGGTATTCGCGTGGTAAAGGATGACTTTTGCAGGCAGGTTATCGCTCAACTCGGTAAAGCAATTACTTCTTCTTCAGCCAATATATCCGGTTTCCGACCACCGATAAGGTTCCAGGAAATTGCTGATGAAATAAAAAATGGCGTTGATTATGTGGTAAATCTTCACCAGGATCAGATCAGGGATTTGAAGC
>CAYNDN010000034.1:0-8084 GCA_964395075.1 uncultured Lentimicrobiaceae bacterium
CTTTGCGTGAAATGTGTTTTTAGACCGGTCTCAATCATATAATCCTTATTCCCAGTCAACACCATCATTTCCCTCATTCATAATATCGGTTTGCTTGGCGATGGATTCTTCGTGAATGGCTTTTAAGAGTTTGTTAATGAACCTGCTGCTCAAGTCGCGTTCGTTACCTTTTCGGATGCTTGTTTCGATAATCTCCTCCCAACGTCGGGGTTGCAGAATTGTCATATTATTGTCTTTTTTGAACCGGCCGATCGATTTGGCTACTTCCATCCGCTTTTGCATAATGTCGAAAAGTTCGTCGTCGAGATAGCTGATCTGACTCCGCAACTCTTCAAGGGTTTCACCTGTGGCCCCGTTGGGATTAACCTCCCTGATAACCAGGTTTTGCAAAATGATGCTCAGTGCCGAAGGTTTTATTTGTTGCTCTTTATCACTCCAGGCCTCTTCGGGGTTACAGTGCGATTCGATCATCAAACCATCGTAGTTGAGGTCCATGGCTTTTTGTGAGATCGCATGCAGCAATTCACGGTTTCCGGCAATATGACTGGGATCGCAGAAGATGGGTAATTCAGGAAGCCTGCGTTTGAGTTCGATGGGTAGCTGCCACATGGGCGGGTTGCGATAAATACTGTTTTCGAAGGTTGAAAAGCCGCGATGTACAGCAGCAATTTTTGTGATACCTACTTTTTGAAAACGTTCGATGGCACCATTCCAGAGTTCCACGTCCGGGTTGATGGGGTTTTTCACAAAGATGATTTTTTTGCAATTGCGCAACGAATTGGCGATTTCCTGCACAGCGAATGGGTTAGTGGTTGTTCGGGCACCAACCCAAAGGATATCGATATCGCTTTTCAATGCAGCTTCAACATGCGCTGTGTTTGCCACTTCGGTAGCTGTGAGCATTCCGGTTTTTTGTTTCACCTCTTTCATCCACTGCAAACCTTTTGTTCCAACACCTTCAAAAGACCCGGGTCTCGTTCGGGGTTTCCAGATGCCTGCCCTGAAAACAGTAACTCCGGCACTTTTGAGATCATAAGCTGTCGAAAGCATTTGCCCGGATGTTTCGGCACTGCATGGGCCTGAAATAATCAATGGCCGTTTACCATCTCCGAGCCCCCATTCTTTTAGAGTTTCTATTGTGTTTATCGGTTTCATTTGAGTATCTTTTTTATGTGATTTGATTTGTTGATCAGCCCATCTATTTTTTCTCGTTCACCTTGCGAAATGGCTTGCTTGAACTGATTTAGTTTATCAATGTATGTATTTAATACTTCAACAACATTGGATGCATTTTGCTCAAAAATGGGCGACCACATAAGAGCAGAGCTTTTGGCCAGCCGAACGGTTGAATCGAAACCACCACTGGCCAGGTCGAAAATATGGCGTTCGTTTTTTTCCTGGTCGAGCACGGTAAGTGCCAGGGCAAAGGAACTGATATGTGAAATGTGCGACACAAAGGCTGCATGGCGGTCGTGGCTGTTTGAATCCATAAAAGTTACGCGCATATTGAGGGTTTCGAACATCCGGCGGATGGCAGCCACTTTGCGAATATCAGATTCCTGGGTGTCGCAAAAAATTACGGCTTTACCATCGTAAAGTCCTGATTTAGCCGCCCACGGTCCTGAAAATTCGGTTCCGGCCATGGGATGTGCTGCCACATAATTTTTTCGTTTCGGATGGTATTTTACCAGTTCGCACAGGTGTCCTTTTGTAGAACACATATCGGTGATGGCCTGGCTGTCGGACCGATCGAGAATTTTCGGGATGATCTTTACGGCAATGTCAACCGGTACAGCTACCACTACAAGTTCACTTTGCGGCACCGCATCTTCGAGCGCAGCCAGCTCATCAACCACTCCGATGTGCAAGGCAGTTTCGGCGTGTAGTTTGTTGTTATCCACGCCAATTATTTTTGTGGCAAAGCCCCGCTTTTTAAGGTCGATAGCCGCCGAGCCACCCATCAATCCGAGGCCGATTATTGTTATTGTCATAAGTTTATTTCTGTTTGTTAAGTTCGTTTTGATACCAGATGTCCGATGTTTGATGTTTGATCTGCGATCTAAGATCATACATCATACATCACACATCCTACATCTGACATCACACATCCTACATCTGACATCTGACATCCTACATCCTACATCCTCCGGAATCTTCGCAGCACTTCTTCAAAAATTTTTACCGGGCTGCAAAGTGAAATCCGTACATACTGTTTCCCGTTTTCCCCAAAAATGGCTCCTGGGGTAATAAATACAGCATGCTTATTGAGGTAGTGATCCGAAAATTCGTAAGCATCCTTATACCTGTCAGGAATTCGTCCCCAAATAAACATCCCTGACTGGTTTTTTCTGTATGCAACATGGAGCAGGTTAAATACTTCCATTGCCTGTTTTTGTCGCTGCTTGTATGTTTTATTGAGATTGAAATACCAACTGTAATCACTGCTCAAAGCCCTCACGGCAGCATGTTGCATTGGCTTAAACATCCCGGAGTCCATATTGCTTTTAATGGTAAGAATGTTTCGTAGAAATTCGGATTTTCCGGCCACCATGCCCATACGCCAACCGGCCATATTGTGCGACTTACTGAGCGAATTCAACTCTATTGCCACCTCTTTTGCACCGGGAACAGAAAGGATACTGAGGGGATTATCGTTTAGAATAAAACTGTAAGGGTTGTCGTTGACCACCAGAATCTGGTGTTTTCTGGCAAACCGGATTATCTGCCTGAAAAGTTGAGAGTTCGCATTTGTCCCGGTGGGCGTATGGGGATAATTCAACCATAAAATATTTGGATTGTGCCTTGCCAGACTTTCCAATTCATCAAAATCGGGCAACCATTCCGTTTGTTCTGTAAGGTTGTATTTCAGCACCTTTGCCCCAACAATATTGGCCACAGCACTATATGCCGGATATCCGGGATCAGGAATCAGAACGCTGTCGCCGGGATTGAGAAAAGCCAGCGAAATATGCATAATGCCCTCTTTTGATCCCATCAAAGGCAGAATCTCACATTCCGGATTTAGTTCAACGCCAAAATGATTTTGATAC
Organism: uncultured Lentimicrobiaceae bacterium; assembly: GCA_964395075.1. Classification (GTDB taxonomy): domain Bacteria; phylum Bacteroidota; class Bacteroidia; order Bacteroidales; family 4484-276; genus SABY01. The sequence goes on from CAYNDN010000034.1 coordinate 3,051, forward strand.
CAGCCAGCAAAAGCCTGCCTGAGTTCCGGGATACCGGAATAGCTCTGATAACCATGTACATCAACTTTTTGAGCCTGTGTTTTTAGTTCATCAATTACTTCACCGGCAGGAACCATATCCGGGCTTCCAATGCCCAGATTAATGATGGGCTCACCTGCAGCCCTGCGTTGCGCAATTTCCCGAAGTTTGCCGGCGAAATAATATTCCCGTGTGCTATTGAGTCTGTCAGCTGGTTTAATTATCATGGAGGAGATTGGATATTAGTTGTAAGTTTCTTTTGCAAAATTTATAATTGTCTAAAATACAAATAGAAATGCTCCTAAAAAACAGGAAATTGAAATTAATAAAACTCATTTAAAAATTTTGCCAGACAACTTGGACATGCCAAAACCGGATAAAAACTTCTCGATTGTTATTCCCTGTTTGGTTTTGGCTTGTCCAAGTTGGGCATTTGTTATTGAGTTGTTGGTGTTTCTCCAATTTTTTCCGAAATTTAGTGAGCAATAATTTCATTGGCTAATGACTTACTTTTGTGTGAGGTCCGGGGTTGTTTGTCGATTAAAAATTAATCATGATGCCTGATGCCGTTTTTCTGGTGCGACAGGATCAGGAACCGTGTGTAATTTTCCTTATTGGTTTCGATGCTGGTTGCTACGGTTTTCAGATTATAATTACGCAAAATACTTCCCACCAGCGAATTTTCGATGGCCAGGCATCCATAATCGGCCTCTTCGTTGACAAGACTTTCGGTGAGTTCCTCGAAAGTATCGCAGGGCAATAGCGAAATTTCCTCCCGGAAGTAGTTTCGTGTTGCTATTTCGTAAAATGACCCCAATGTTCCCAGTATCGCAATCTTCATAATTTATATCTAAAAAAAAAGCCCCGCTATTTGCGAGGCTCCCATGTTTATTGTTTAGTATTTTGTTTGCTGACATACACGGCCCCGCTATTTCTTAAAAAAGAAATAAAAGTAAAAACCGAAACATGTAGCACTTGTATTTGTCATAATGAGCGGGCAAATATAGTTTTTTTTGATTACCACCCAAACTGGATAAGCCAAAACCTGTACAAACTTTTTTAAGAATTAACCCCTGTTTGGTTTTGGCTTGTTCAAGTTGTCAGGCAAAATTTATATTGATGATTTTCGGAAATTAATAACCTGCATTATTCAAAAAAATAATGATGAACATAATTTCTTGATTTCGTGAATTAAGCAGGCTAAGTTACCAGAAAATGATTTTTCTTGTTGTAGGTAAGCCGTTATGATTGATGACAATAAAGTAAACCCCTGGCTGCATGATTGTTTGATCAATTCTAAATTCCATGTTTTGCATACCTGCCTCCTGGTCTCCCTCGAATAAATTGCAGACTATTTTGCCCATTCCATCAACGAGATTGATTGTAGTTTTGCCGGATTCCTTTATTTGAAACGCTACAATAACCTGATCCCTGATTGGATTTGGAAAGATATTCAGTTCGTTTGGCGAATTTTCCTGATCTGTTGTTCCCACATAAGAAATGATCACTTCGTTTGAGGGTGTTGATTCATAACTTTCCCAGGCTGTGGTTACCGTATAAGCATTATATATCTGAATGTTTTGATCTGTATATTCGAGAGTTCCCGAGGGGGTCGTGCCAATCAATTCATCCTGATTGTAAATATTAAAATGTGAATATTCCCAAAGAAATGGATCAGATCGTGATTGAACTTTAATTTTTTGAGGCATTCCGGTAAGAACCGGGAGTTCTTCCACAAAATCACCCGGACAGAGTGATTTTGTTTCACCACTTTCCGCACTCACCACCATTCCCCGGATGTTCCAGTTGATGTCCCATCCAAAATAATTATTCATGCTCACCCAGTCGGAACCATAAAGCAGCATATCGCCTTTAAAAGGAACAGCAGGCCCATCATCTGTTCCGGCGGGATATACGCCATTATTATTTATCACACGATAGCCGATCCACAGCTCTTCTGAAGCGTCAATTAGAACGGGAGTTCCCAAATCGTATGTATTCCATTCGTTGTCAATCGGATAAGCAATGGTTTGTTCCCGGATGAGGTCTCCAGCGTAATTTTGGTTTCCACCCTGCCACACGCGGATAAAGAACTGACAATTGGCATCAGCAATAAAAAATGAAACACGTGTGAGGTATTGCCCGTCGTAATCCGCCAGGTCATCTGATGTGAAACGAATGGCGGCATCGAAAATCTCAATATTTTCACCACCCACTGCATCGCTGTTTTGGCCATCGTCCCACTGTATCCAGTCACCTTCGGAGGCCGGTGCATCCCAACTCAGGGCTATGGCAGGATCGCCATTAGGCTGTTCCTGGGCTTCCAGGTTCAATGGTGGGAAAAGTAATGGCTCAGGGATATAAATTTCCCGGGTTGCTGGAGGCGACACACCATCATCATAAATTGCGGTAATGCTTATCTGATAGGTATATCCGGGAGCCAAACCTTCAAAATTGAAGTAATTTTCCGTAATCACTACACCATAGGATGTCCCGTCCAGCCAGGGCTGATAACCCAACAGTTCTCCTTTTGGAATTTCTGGTGAGATTTCCTTTATTGTGGATTTTTCGTCTGTTGCAATACCGGCGCGTATCATAAAATCCATATCGTCGTGTATGTACCAGCTTTCTCCCCCATCAGAAGTGGAATATGAAAACCCATCCGGCTGATTTAAATCACCGCCAATTTTATAGAGGTTCCCTTGTTCCCACTGACATACAATGTAAAATCGCACATTTGCCGGTATCGGGATATCCATCTCCAGGGTTGTCCACGGTGTTTCTACATCAACAAGAAGTGGTCCGCTAAAAACTGTTGACATCGAAGGATTTCCTCCATCATCGCCCAGAATCCAGACTTTCAATTGCTCACTGGTATTTCCGGGACTGGTGAATAGTTTGGCCTGTCGCAAATAGCAGGATTCATCATGCTCAAAAGCCACAGCCATGTATTCGTTGCCGGTGGCTGAACCCACCCAGTACAATCCATTGGCCTCGCCGTCATCGTAGGCCAGTTCCAGCGAGTTGAATCCGATAGGTGCCTCCCATGTGGCGAATACCCCGCTCACCCCCTGTTGTTCCAGTTTCAGGTTATGGGGCGGATAGCCACCGGGAATTAGTGCAGTAAGCGTTACATCCAGCACCACATTTTCGTTTATTTCAAGCCCGGGTTGTGTGTAATTCTGATATCCTGATGCCGAAGCCGAGAAATCGTATGTTCCCGCCGGCACATCCATATTGTAACTGCCATCTTCCCCGCTGAAAACCACATACCCTCCCATGGCAATGGTAGCATTTTCCAATGGCTGTTCATCTTCGTTAGTGATTGTTCCGCTCAGGTTTACATCCGATGAAACCTGGCTTTGCGCTCCCCGGCCCCAAACTTCATAATTGAATGTTCCATCATCCGGCCGGTACCAAACCATATAAAGATCGTCAACCGGCCCTGTTGCTTCGCCGATGATCTGCACCCAGGCAGCATCTTCGGTAGTATTCGAAAATTCGACCATTTCCGACCAGGAATAGCCATTGTCGATGGAATATTTCAGATATGCCCGCTCGTTGGCATTGTAGGTTTCATCGGTCCATACCGCATAAATTCTATGGTTTCCTTCGTAATTCGGGGTAACCCAGATATCCGGCCTGGAGGAAGCGCCCGTATTATCAGAAAGATTAACCGCATCATCCCAGTTCTGTCCAAAGTCGTCGGAACGGTAGAGCATGATGTCGCTTTGCAGGCCGTCAACCTTTGCCGAGACGATTACGTAAATGCTGTTTTCCACGATGCGCGTGTTCAGCCGGGCATTGTAGGCCATGTTGTTGGAGAGGTTTGCAGGCGTTGTCCAGCTTTCGCCAAAATCCTCTGAAATTGTATAAAATATATCAAGATCATTATAGGTTGCCCCGGTTTGCTCGTTCCAGACCACCACAATTTTTTCCTGTTGCCAGGCTACGTTGCACCAGCGCGCATTACCGGAGGTATTGGACAGGTTTTGTGGCCCCGACCAGGATTCACCGGCATCGGTTGAATAGGTGAGCATAATCTGGTAATCCCAGTTTTCATCCCGGTCTTCGTAAGCAATCAGCACCGTGTCGCCGCATGCCACTATCTGTGGTACCTGTGCCAGATTAATGGAGTTTGTTACCTGCATTTCATTGCCAAACGACTGTCCGCCATCGGTGGATTTCACCATGAATATTTCGCTGTTTCCGCTGGTATTCCGGTAATAGGCGATGTAAACGTGATCTCCTGTGGCAGCAATAACCGGGTAGCTGGCACCATAATCGAAGCCTGTGTAAAGTGTTAGTTTCTGACCCCAGTTTTCGCCACCATTTTCACTTTTGCGAAACATGATATCTCCCCATTGATTCCAAACCAGGAAATAATCATCACCCATATTGGCAATATCGTGTTCATCGGACGGCCCATATTCGTTTGAGAGGTTCTGCATGTCGGAGAACTGGATTTGCCCTGTTGCCATATTCACTCCAAGCATCCCGAATAAAATACATGTAATCAGTTTTTTCATAATTATGAGATTGATTTAGATACAAATGTAGGGGAAATAAATAGAAATTTTGCCTTACAACCTGGATAAGCCAAAACATGTTTCATGCAATAAAAAATACTCCCCTCTTTGGTTTTGGCTTGCCCAAGTTGGGCATATTGTGAAATTTTTAATGAAAAGCCTTTTATTAATACTTCAAAATTTCTATATTTGCTCTGAGAAAAGAGAAAATAATTTCAGATCAAAGAATTGAGCTGCTGATTTATACATATTATACTACACATCGCTGAGAAGCAAAATTATTTTCATAAGGGGCTGTTACGGTTTTATAAATCCAGAATATGAACAAGCAAAATCATATTTATTCACCAAACCTAAAATCCTATGAAACATTTACTTTTACGATTAGCATGGTTGCTGCTGATTTTTGCAACCACCGGCCTGATGTGCTTTTCCCAACAAAAAGGAAGGGTGTTTAACATTACGGCTGAACAGCGAACCGACGGAT
>CAYNDN010000034.1:8094-11695 GCA_964395075.1 uncultured Lentimicrobiaceae bacterium
GGCCGGTTACGAATCCTCCTACAACATCCAGGCGTATTTTCATTACGGAGTTGGTTTTGAAATTGATGAACAATATTGCGAAGGCGATTTTGGTCCCGGAGTAGCTCCGGGAAACAACAAACACTTTACCTATTACATGGGCGGGCAAAAACCAGGCGTAGAATGGAAAAAAATCCGGATTGAACTCCGAGCTTATTTTACTACCGGTGAGCCTTGTGCAGGCCTGTCATCGGTTGATTATTACGGGCAAACCTACGAAACCATTAAGATTGGCGGGCAGTGCTGGTTGAAGCAAAATCTGAACGCCGGTGTGATGATTGAGTATGAGTTTTTACCCTGGCTGGATGATCAAATTGAAAAATACTGTTACAACAACGATCCGGCAAATTGTGCCACTTATGGTGCGCTCTACCACTGGTGGGAAGCCATGAACTATGGGCAGGCAATCCCCGGCAAACAAGGCATCTGTCCAGCAGGCTTTCATATCCCCACCAAAGAAGAATTTGAAGTACTGATTGAACTTTTTGGCGGAAATGCCAATGCTGGTGGACATCTGAAAGCTACTACCAACTGGAATGCCCCCAATACCGGTGCAACCAACACAAGTTTCTTTACAGCTTTTGGTGCCGGCTCCGGACATAATACAGCCGGTATAGGTGGTGGTGACCAATGTTTTGGATTGGGTGAATTGAGTTATCTTTTCACATCCACCCAAAATGCTCCTCCCGATAAACCGGCTTTGGGTTTGTATTTTAATAATTCGCAGGCAAACTTTATCGATCTTGCTGCGAACCCTTATCCATTTGGAAGTGTACGTTGTATGAAAGATTGCAGCTCACAGCCTTCAGCATCCAACGCAGGCCCGGATCAAATTGCCATCGCTGGAAATTATACTACACTGGCTGCTACCTTGCCAGCAGTTGGAATCGGTAAATGGGTAATTGCAAGTGCCCATTCCGGAAATAAAAATGGGACTCTTGTGGATAAATGGGATCCTGCCAGTGGATTTTACGGATATCCGGGAGAAACTTACACGCTTGAATGGCAAATCTCAAATGAATGTACGGTTACCAAAGATCAGGTGTCGATAGAATTTGCACCTTTTAACTGTGGGGATAATTTTGTGGATGTCAGAAATGGAGAGATTTATCCTACAGCCATGATTGGCGATTATTGCTGGATGACCAAAAATATGAACATTGGCGAAATGACTGATGTAGGCGATTATAATGCAAATGTCGGGATAGAGAAGTCATGTTATGATAACGATCCGGCTAATTGTGAAATATATGGAGGCCTTTACAAATGGACAGAAGCTGTTCAGCAATATTATAACGAAGAATACAGCCGTGGGATTTGTCCGTTGGGATGGTTTATTCCAACCGATGATGATTGGTGTAATCTCACATATAGTATAGACGGAACAGTGAATTGCAATGTAACTTTTGAATATACCGGTACCGATGCCGGTGGAAAAATGAAAGAAAGCGGCACGGCGCACTGGCTTTCTCCCAACACCGGGGCAAATAACGCCAGCGGTTTTTCGGCACTCGGAGCCGGCTTTGCATCCGATCACTATACCGAAGAAGGCTTTTGGGAGTTTAATGAATCTGCAAGTTTCTGGACGCCTACAATAGGATCAACACAAACAAAAGTTGTGTGGCACCTCAATTACGATGAGGAGCGTGTAGGACGAAAATATGTCAGCTCCTACTACCGCGAGTACAGCGTTAGATGTGTTCATTATCCCAACTATTAAAAATGGAGGTTATCATGAAAAATATCATAAAACAATTTACAACAGCCCTTATTATTATGTTGACATCTATGTGCGTGTCAGGGCAATACTTTTCTGAGATGTCTGATCTTTTTAATGTGGATACCGACCCTCCTGATCCTTCATGCTGGTGCATTGCTGAAGGCGATTACCTGATGCCGGGCCAGGAGGTATATCTGGATTACAGCATGTGGGGTGAAGAAAACTTTCTGAGCCTGGAATTAGGATTTAGCAGTGAAGAAGATGGTGACATGATCATACTTGGGGAACTGCCATTTCCGGGGCCGGCATATATTAATGTTCCTGAAGTGGACCCAACCCCTTTTGCCCGCTTTTATCTTATTGGTAAAGATACCTACGGGCATATCGGTATAGAACAAATACCTTACGAAGGTTATTTCAATATTGGTGCAACAGAAACAATTCTCAATGTGCCGGCGGGATGGTCAGGGGTTTCAAACCCTTATTTTCCTGTCGATCCATCCATCAACAACATTCTGGCTGATCATTTAGATGATGTGATTATTATGCAGGATATGGAAAACGTTTTCTGGCCCGGGGGTAATTTATTTACCCTCACCGATTGGGAAATTTTTAAAGGGTATCTCATTAAATCAGAAAATCCTTTCACGATGACTCTCGAAGGCACTTCCATGAACCAATGTATCTGGTATGGATTCACGATGCCTGAAGGTTGGGGATTGTTCTCGGTTGCCGGAAACTGCGATCTGGATGCACAAATGTTTTTTGACTGGAACTTGTGGACAAGTGTTATGATTAAGGAAGCTGCCGGATGGCGCGTGCTGTGGCCGGATTATGGCATCAACACCATCGAAATTCTGGAGCGAGGAAAATCATATTATATCTTTTCAAACGGGGCAAACGAAGACTGGACTTTCAGCCCCTGCTGGGGACAACCCTTTAAGCATTCATACGAAAAACCGGAAACACCCAAGTCGTGGAATGAACCTGTGGCCTCACCAACTTCGCATGTAATTGCCATTCCGCCAGTGGCTTACGATGCGGACAAGCTGCCTGCTGATGCCATTATTGGCACTTTTACTCAGGATGGAGTTTGTGCCGGTTTGGCTGAACTATCATCAAAACACATCACTGTTTTTGGTGACGATCCCTCAACAGAAAACAAGGAAGGGTTTACCGGTGGAGAAACCATGTATTTCAAAGTCTGGAATCAGCAAACTGGCGAAGAACTTGAAGCCATTCCCGAATATAACCCTGCGGTTGGAAACTACAGCGGAACTTTTGCTGCCGAAGGTTTTTCGGCCATTGCAAATCTTGAACTGAAAGCCCTGAGTATTGAAGATCATTTTAGTGAACGCCTGGCCATTTATCCAAATCCGGCCAGTGAAATAGCTGAAATATCTATTAATTCTGATGAAGCATTTTTGCTTGAAATTATCGATTTAACAGGAAAAACAGTTTATGCTGGCAACTTCATCAATGATATTAAAATTGATGTCAGCGATTTTGCAAAAGGGCTCTACAGTGTAAAACTTTCGGGAGAAGAAACTACGATTACAAGGAAGCTTATTTTGAAGTAGATTTTCGTTAATCGTGAGTTGTTGAGACTTTAATCATCAACTGTTAATTGTTGAAAGGATAAAATGTTTCAATTGAATTAGCACAACAATTTCAGAAAGAAAGCCCGGATATTTTGTCCGGGCTTTTTAATTATTTTGTTGTTAACAGATTGGTTGTTAACTCATCAAAACTTCTGGGTTTGCGGTAATCAAAACCTGTGTAATATGTGGCCAGCACTTTGAGGCGCTCCACTTCATTATTTACCAAATCCAGCTCTATGAG
>CAYNDN010000034.1:11705-17535 GCA_964395075.1 uncultured Lentimicrobiaceae bacterium
AAATGCTTTGCCAGATTTTGAATTCCCGTCGAATTTCAGATAGTGGTGTTCTTTACGGATGATTTTATCTGCCAATGTCCTCTCCTCAAATGTGGAACTGTAGGGCCTGTATTTTAGGGCGATCACTTTTTCACGGAACAGATCCATCAAAGAGCGATATGTATCCGTGTCATGTTTATTGTCTTCGTTCAGGTCATAAATCGAAAAACCATTTGCACCGGGCGAATAGTGAAAATCAATATCCAGCGATGTCCCATTGAGCGGTTCACCATTCAGGAAATTGCCATGTAGTTCATTTAACAAATCCCTACATGCTTTCGATTGTTTCCACTGATTAAAATAGGCTTTGAATGAATCCTCCCTGATCAGTGCCCCAGAATCGGTTACTTTAATTTCTGTAATCTTTGCCTGTTCCTTCCCTGAGCCGGAAAGGAAGTCTTTGATTTTATTTTGAATGTATGTTATCATTGCCGTTATATTTAAGTTTCTAAATATGTAACATTATGGATGTGTGAATGTTTCGACAATTGTAAAGGTTGTGTTCATTTAAGATTTTCTTGAATTGATAAATTCCCAAAAACTATTTGATAACTTTGATTTGATTATCTTGCTTAGATTCCATGATTTGTAAGGGTTGTATGTTGTGCAAATAGATGATCAATAAAAACCGGTGAAGGAATTAATAATGTTGAGGTGATTTTCGCCAGTACGTTAGGTTTTAAATTTTAGGTAGTGATCGGTAGATCGCTGCCATGTTTTTTTGGGCTGCTATTGCTTTTCAAATATATACGTACCCGCTTCCTCCATAAAAGTCATAATCATCAATGTATGAAAACCTTATTCTTCGAACTTCAGGTAAGGTATTTCCGGTAATCATAGGTGAAACAATATCGAACTTTTTAAGCGGTTGCTTAATCCAAAACAAACTCCCAAAAATTATCCCTTGTTACTACCTTAAAATTGTTACCATAGTTTTCAGCCCAGGTAGCAGGAGCTTTGGTGCGGGCTTTTTTGTGTTTAATTTCCCAGGCAAACAGTTCCCCATTTTTTTCTTCAACATAATCAATCTCGGCACCGGTATAGGTTCTCCAAAAATAGGATTCAGCATAATTTTCTGTATATGACAAGTATTTCAATCGCTCGGCAACCATAAAGTTTTCCCATAAGCTACCAATGTCGGTGCGCAAATTCAGCATGTTGAAGTTGTTGATCAACATATTTCTTACGCCTGTATCCCAGAAATAAATTTTATCGCGTTTGCTAATTTCTTTTCTGAGGTTTCGGCTAAACCCGCCAAGACGAAAAATGATGAAAGTTTGTTCGAGCAAGTCAATATAATTGGCCACGGTCTCCTGGGAAATTTTAAGGTTTGACGCAAGTTCATTCAACGAAACCTCTGAGCCTGCCTGAAAAGCGAGAAGTTTCAGCAAATCTGTAATAACCCGCTTATGCCGGATTCCTGAAATTTTGAAAATATCTTTAAATAAATACGAGGAAGCCAACTCACGCAAATATTTTTCTTTTTTAGAGGATTGTGGGTACTGGAACAATTCTGGATACATGCCAAAAACCATAAATTCCTCCAGCCGGCTTTGCAGGTCGAACACGCTAAAATGCTTACGCATCTCTAACAAAGAAACAGGGTATAAGTCGTGCGTTGAAACCCTGCCTGTTAATGGTTCTTTTAATGCATCAGACAAATCGAGTGAAGATGACCCGGTAACGAGTATTTTCATGTTTGGAAGATTATCCCTGATGATTTTAAGGTTTATCCCGATCTCGGGAACTTGCTGTGCTTCATCGATGAACAAAATGTCGGCATCATCAATGAGCAGTTTCAATATATCAAGACTTCGCGACGACAAGGCCTCGATATACCTTGACTCATCAGCGTTTACTTTCAGGGCTTTCCCATCAACCTCGTTTAATATTTCGTTTGATAGCGTGGTTTTGCCGGTTTGGCGTGCTCCAAACAAAACAATGACTTTCATCCCTTCATTTAATTCATTGATGATTGTGGATTTAATTGCTCTATCAATTTTCATACTATTTGAATTTCACACAAAGATATAATTAATCCACCTCTATCTGAAAAATTCACGCTAATTTTTCGATTGTATCTGAAAAATTCACGCTAAATTTTCGAGTATATCTTAAATATTCATGGTTAATAGTGCCGGTAGAATCATTCATTCAAAAAAAACCAGCAGTAAAAGACTGGTTTCGCAAATTATTTTGAAGTTTAGCTGAACTACCCAAAACTCACCCCTCAACTATTAATTTCTGTAGCTTTAGCGAAGGGGGTCTTACTTCTTCCACTTAATATTACACCCAATACAATGATTGTTTAATTTATCCCTGGGAAGGCGATTCCGCTTTGTGGTGTAAAAATTTGGGGAATGCAGCTTTTGCTGATATCCAAAAACTTGTGCCGAAAGATCAGATTTTATGCCGTGCTGATCTAGATGGAGATGGACGTGCTGATTTCATATTTAAAGATGAATATGAAATTTACTGGCGGAAAAATCAGGGAAATGCCGTCTTTCAGGAAGCTGAATTTTTAATAAATGTTGGTTATTATTTCTCCGGGCTAAGGGCCTGGGATGTGGATGGTGACGGCGATTATGATATAACCCATGAATACGGAGGAGATTTGGCCGGGATGCGCAGCAGCGAAAACCTGGGTAACATGACTTTTGGTCCGAATCATACGATGTTTAGCTGGTCAGGTGAAAATTGTTTTTGGCAAGGGTTGTCTATTACCGATGCTGATAATGATGGTGATCCGGATGTTTTTTTTGGCTATGATAGCGGGTATTACCCCGGAACACAATCCTATTATTATAAAATTGCCGTGAACGATGGTGAGGGATCCTTTACCCCAATTACAATTTTTGGTGGCCTGGATACCCCAATTTCTTTTCAGCCTGCTGACATTGATGGAGATGGCTTTAAAGATTATGTAACTCAAACATGGTGGAACAAATGGACATGGATAGAAAATGATGGAACAAATCATTTTACAAATTGTCATGATTTAATTGAAGGTATTGATTATATGATTTTTTTTGATCCTGATGAAGATGGTGACGATGATCTTTTATTCAGCAGTATCACCGACAGCACATTCTGGCGCGAAAACATTGGAAATGGATCATTGGCGGATGAAGTATTATTAAGCGAACATACCGGCATATTAAATCATGCAGATGTGGATGCAGATGGCGACCGGGATTTGGTTATTACTTCTGATTCACTGGTGGTTTGGATTGAGAATATTACGACACCAATGTCTGTTCCTGAAATTACCAATTTCCATTATTCCGTTTCACCAAATCCGGCCAGGAACTTTATGGATGTTCTGGCAGATTTTGAAATCGGTCATGTCTCGATTTTTAACACAGCAGGCCAATTGTTGTTTGGGTCACATAAACCCCATGTTGATCTAACAGGATTGGCAGAAGGTTTTTATTTTGTAAGCATCACAGAACTAAATGGCAGTTGTGTAGGCGTTGAAAAGTTAATAATTGTGAGATAGCTTCCCAAATTGAATTTTTTAAGGGTTAAATATCCTGATTTTTAGTTGTCTGAATTTCCCTTTTCCATTCTGACAGCTCCTGTTGCAAGGCAGCAATGGTTGCCTCAATATTGATCTCCATCACTTCACCACGGCCATCCCAGGCAAGTCCCTGCCGGTCGTATTCACTCTGCAGCATCGCTTCCAGATCTTCTATTGCAAAAGGATCTTTCCCATTTCGCAGACTATTTACGAAAGTAATGGTGCTATCGAACATCTTTTTGTAAGTTTCTTCTCTCCAGGCTGCTATATCCATTTTTCAAAATATTTTTTGTACAACTTTTTTCTTGGATAAAAAGAGAGATACAGCACCGGGTAAACAAAATAATCAAACAACTTAAGTCCGGTGCTAAAATTCATATCATCGACAATTACAGTGGATTGTTCGTTTGTTTTAACAATACTGTGGATGTGTTTCCAACGTTTTAGGCCAAACGGCAACTTTTCACCTTCATCAACAAAAACGTATTTTTCATCTGAACGTTCTTCACTTTTAACGATGCTGATCCAGTCGGCAGGCAAAGGAAACTTAAACCGGATGTGAACTTTGCTGCCCGGCTTTGATCCTTCATAAGCTACAAGGCCGGCTATAAATTTTGGAGGGAGCAGAAAAGTAAAAAGGTTTTCACCAAAATCCGCACTTACTTTTTCGAAAGATGCATTTACCGGTGAGTTGAGGACAATTCGCATTATTTTACCATTTTAGCACCTAACCTTTGGTGTGGGTTTTTGTTCAAAAAAAAAATAAGCCTGCGACAGGATGTGATATTTTGTGTGAAGGGGCTTCATTTGTTCGGCACACCAAACCTGACTCGGAGATTATTATCAGCAAAAGGGTGTTAGCTGCAAACGTTGGTTTTCTTATGCGCAAGTGGGTTTTAGTTGCCGCAGATAAAGCTGAATTGTGTTTTCGAGGCCAAAATACAATGCATCGGCAATGAGGGCATGACCAATAGAAACTTCAAGTAAACCGGGAATGTTTTTAGCAAAGTAAGCCAGGTTTTCAAGGCTCAGATCATGGCCGGCATTTAACTCCAACCCAACTTCAACGGCAACTTTGGCAGCCTCAACAAATGGTTTGATAGCTACCTCCCGGTTTTGGCTGTATCCGCTGGCATAGCTTTCCGTGTATAGTTCCACCCGGTCTGTGCCGGTGTCTTTTGCGTTTTCAATCATGCGAGCATCCGTCTCGATAAATATTGAAGTGCGGATGCCGTTTGCATGGAATTCCTTAATGATATCACGCAGCATGTTTTTGTTTTTCACGGTATCCCACCCTGCATTTGATGTAAGCACATGCGGCGGATCCGGAACCAGTGTTACCTGGGCAGGCTTTACACTCGTAACCAGGTCGATAAATTTTTGGTTTGGGTAACCCTCAATATTAAACTCAGTGGTTAAAACCGATTTTAATTCATACACATCGCTGTAGCGGATGTGGCGTGCATCTGGACGGGGATGTACGGTGATACCCTGGGCACCAAAGCGTTCGCAATCCAAAGCGGCCTTTTTTACATCGGGGATGTTGCCACCACGAGCATTGCGCAGGGTGGCAATTTTATTGATATTAACACTTAGTTTCGTCATTGTGCTTGATTTTCATGCAAAATTAACAATTCGTATGTTTGCATTTCACATCTAAGAAAAAGTAATATGAGGGCGGTTATTCAGCGTGTAAATTATGCTTCAGTAAGGATTGGAGATGTAGTGAACGGAAAAATTGATGAGGGAATTCTCGTTTTACTGGGTATAGAAGATAGCGACAGCCGGGAGGATATTGAATGGCTGAGCGGAAAAATTTCCAGGCTGCGAATTTTTGATGATGAAAATGGCGTGATGAATAAATCTGTGATGGATGTGGATGGAGAATTAATGATCATCAGCCAGTTCACCCTGCATGCCAGCACAAAAAAAGGAAATCGCCCATCCTATATCAAAGCTTCAAAACCCGAAGTAGCCATTCCACTTTATGAGGCGTTTGTCAGGCAAATACAAAAAGAAACGGGTAAAATGCCGGCAACCGGGGAGTTTGGGGCATACATGAAAATTTCTCTGGAAAACAACGGGCCGGTTACAATCATCATCGATACAAAAAACAGGGAGTAAGTTCTACCTCTGGAAATTAAACTCGAATGTCTTTTTCAAATCAGGGTGGAGGCTTTGATAAACCGGGCATGAGAATGCCGCTTTTTTAATGATGGTCTTTTCTTTTTCTGAGTAATCTATATCAGGAAAGTTAAACTCTACAATTAC
>CAYNDN010000035.1:0-17392 GCA_964395075.1 uncultured Lentimicrobiaceae bacterium
CATTAACAATAAAAGTAAAGTTGCTGTTAGTTTGTGTAATCTTGTTCTCATTTTTAAAAATGTTTATTGATTATTGATGCTGCAAAAAAAGCCTCTAATTATCACGAAAGTTTCACGGAAATATCATAATTCCCTGTTTAAAATTTCGAAACAAAAATACCTTGGATATTGTTCCATTACGTTAACAAATTTTATTATCTCAATATGAATTGGTTATGTTAAGTAAAAGTTTAAGGTAAGAAAAATGATAAGGTTTTTGGTTTTAAACCGGAAATGCCAATCCGACACCGTTTTGACGTTTCGATGCCCTATCGGACGATCGAAAGTCGCACTCTTCCGTCAAAATGGTATCTAAACGAAAACGGCCAGCCCGAAAGTTTAATCTGCCCCAAGATGAAACCTGCTGTTCTGAATAAATTGAACTGAGTTAAAACAGCATTCACGGGGTGACACGAATGGTCAAAAAAAATAAAGATGCCAATCATTCCCGTTTGGCAGTTATAAAACCCTATTCGGTGCAATTCGTTTTTTTAAGCGTTCAGGTTCGTGTTTATTTGTGGCGTTAAACAATTTAAAAATTCATAATATGAGCAACATGAAAAAGCAGGTTTATTATTTAATGATCATTTTAATGGGATTGATCACAAACCCGGAATTAGTAAAATCAGTAAAAGCACAATCCACCGATGATTATGATATGAAATTAGTCCGCCCGAGCAACACCGGCATTCCGGGCGAAGAAGTAAGGAAACTGGCCTGGACACCCGATGGCGACCTTTGGGTTGCCGCCCGCTGGCCCTTCTGGGGCGAAGCAGGCATTGGTGAATACAATCTTGAAACCGGGATATGGAGCGGCTGGAACAACTGGCAAAACCCGATTCCCGGCGAATTCATCAACGACATCAAATTTGATCAGGAAGGAAACGCATGGATAGCTACCGGCAGTGGCTTGGCAAAATTCGACGGAACAAACTGGGAAATATTCAACGCTTCCAATACGCCCATGGATCTCAATGCGGTTGTAAATATTTCCATCGCCCCCAATGGTGACATCTGGATCAACAACAGCTCCTTCGATCTCTCCGGGGATGCCATCTGGCGGTTTGATGGCGTTTCGGAATGGGAAGATTTCAGGGTACCCGATGACCTGCCCTGGCAAGCGCCCTGGACCGACCTGGCGAGTGTGTATGCTGCCGCCGACGGTAAAATATATGTAAGCAACGATATTTTGCAAGGATTAGCTGTTTACGACGGAAATACCTGGACGCTCCACGGGGAAGAATTAGACCGCTTCGATGAGCTGTGCAGCGACCCGGCAGGCAATATCTGGATGATTACCAACTTTTTGGGCGGAGGCTCCAAAATATATAAGTTTGACAACGGCTCTTTCTCATCCTATTCTTTTGCAGGCCCCACGATTATTTCCACCGACCCGGAAAGTGGATATATCTATGTGGGTAACTGGTATGGCGAAATTACCCGTTCAACTGACGGCGGCCAAAGTTGGAATACATGGCAGTCAGGGATGAACCAGGTTTTTGAAATAGCACCGCAGCCGGGCAGCAACGATGTATGGATTGGCACCATAGGGGCGGTAGGCCGCTTTGAAGAAAATGGTTCCTGGATCGAAGATTTCAACACATACAATACAGGGCTGGCAGATTATTTTGTTGATAATGACATCGTAAAAACCACAGATGGAAACTTGTGGTTTGCCAGTGGCGAAGGCGGCCTGTCGCGCTTCGATGGGTTGAAATGGCGAAACTGGGGAGCGCACAATGCCGGATCAGAAGAATATCCTTTTGATGGCAACGAACCCATGTATGGTGTTTATCAGGATATGAACGAAACCGTTTGGATGGCAGGAAATGGCGTAGCGAGTTGGGAACCTGAAACCAACGAATTTACCGGTTTCTGGAACTGGCAAAATTCGCCTCTCGGACTTAAGATGATCGATTTTGCCGAAGGCCCCAACGGAACCTTCTTTGCCTTTGCCGACCCGGGTATCTTCAGGTTTACCGGCGATAACTGGGAACAGGATTTCGGGGCACAACCTTACAATGGAATT
Organism: uncultured Lentimicrobiaceae bacterium; assembly: GCA_964395075.1. Classification (GTDB taxonomy): domain Bacteria; phylum Bacteroidota; class Bacteroidia; order Bacteroidales; family 4484-276; genus SABY01. Next base: position 2,069 of record CAYNDN010000035.1, read on the forward strand.
TACGGCGTTGAAAACGACAGCGAAGGAAACATCTGGATTGCCGGATGGTTCGACCTGCACAATTGGGATGGAAACGAATGGACAACGGTGGTAGAAACCACTGATCCTGCTTTCGGAGATGTTGGAGGTGTCAACGCTTTCGCTATTGATGAAAATGATGTATTCTGGTTTGGCTGCGCCGAAGGGCTGCTGCGATGGGACGGCACTGACTTTACTTTGTTTGATATGGACAATAGTCCCTTGCCGGCCAACAACATCAGGGGAATCGACATTCGTGATGACGGGCTGATTGGCATTTCGGCAGCCGACAACAACCCGCAAAGCGGAATAGCGCTTTTGGATGGCGATCCTGAAAATGAAGACAACTGGACGGTTTATCATTACGGCGAATCTCCCCAGCCGCACTGGCAAATCGAAACAGCCCAATTTGATGCCAACGGCGACCTGTGGGTGTCGGCTATCTCTATGGGCTGTGCCGTGGTGAAAACCGGGAATCCTGAACCAACACTCGTTTCAACCATGCCTGAAAATCAGGCCACAAACGTTCTGACCAATGTAGAGATTATAGCAACATTCGATCAGAACCTGACTGCTGCAAACCTTCAGACCATCAGCATAACACCCGATCCGGGCGGAGTTTCAGCTTTGGTGAGCGGAAATGCAATTATTATTTCGCATAACGATTTGGATTTTAACACCACCTATTCCATTTCCATAGCATCGGTTGCAGTAACCAACGGATGGCTGCCGCCTGACCAGGATATTAATTGGACATTTACTACCACTATGCCCACGAATATCAATGAGGTAATACAAGAAAAATTCATTTATCCAAACCCTGCCAAAACCCGGATAAATATTGTCCATGACTTTCCAGAAGTTGATGGAACCTACCGGATTCTGGACCTGAAAGGCAGTGTTTGGGCAGCAGGCAGTATTAATAAACCAATTGAATCAGTTGATATATCAGCTTTACCTCCTGGTTTATATATCTTTACAGGAGTACTTGAAAAAAATATTTTAACGCAAAAATTCATCATAGAATAATATTGAAAATTTAATACATCTAAAACATATGATTATGAAAAAGAACATGGGAACTGCAGACAGAACGATCCGGATTATAGTTGCTGTAATCATTGGAGCAGCCGGTATTTATTTTCAAAGCTGGTGGGGGCTTCTTGGTTTTATACCGCTGCTGACATCATCTATTGCGTGGTGTCCGCTTTACGCGCCTTTCGGCCTTTCCACATGCAGAAAAAAGGAAAGTTAGAAAAGGCGTTTTTCTAAAGGAAAAAACTCCGGCTGGAAATTCCCGCCGGGGTTTTTGTTTTAACTGTTTTGGCAACAGCCGGAAGATAAGCCGGGTTTTATGAACTGTCAGTTTTTGGGTATTTTTCAATCCATCGGTTGCGAGTGTTTTCAGCTAAAAATGCCTGGTGATGCCCCAGTTTACCACTTTGCTAAACTTTCTTTTCATTCCTCGAAAATTTACCCGCCAAAAAAATCAGCAGCAAAATGATAATTCCTGCGGAAATGGCCCCGCTATAAAATGCAGCTCCCATCCCGGCAAAAGTGTATGCCATGCCCGTGAGCACAGGCCCCAAAGTTTGTCCCAAACGCAATACACTTCCGTTTACCGACATAAAAGCAGCCCGGTATTGTATCGGCACACTGCCTGTAAGCAGCGTTTGAATACCCGGAATGTTGATGCCCATAGCAATTCCGAATATGATTGTTACAAGCACCATGAGCCATTTAGACCCAATGAATGGTATCATCAGCATACTCAGAATGTACATCCCGTTGGCAAAAATCAATAATGATTTATAGCTGAACCGCGCCGAAAGTTTTCCGAGTTGTGGGGAAGTTAACGCTGTGGCCAGCGATCCTATGGAGATGATGACGCCAATTTCCCAGGATTGGGCCGAAAATTTGTCATTCAGGATCAGGGGAAGGTAGGTGAGGTAAGATCCGTACAGAATGATAAAAGTAAATACGCTGATCAGGAAAAGAGTAATTACATTGCGGTCGGCGAGGTATTGCGAAACCCCTTTCAGGTATTTCAGGAGTGACTGGCCTGAAGAGGCTTTGGGGGGATCAAGTGAAACCATAACCCAAATGGCTACCGGTATGGCTAATACTGGAAAGAAAAACGGATAGTGCCATCCCAGCATGGCCATGCCTCCACCTATTGCAGGATACAACGCAGTGCCCACACTTAATACACTGGCGTTGGTTCCCATGGCTTCGGCACGTGCGCGGCCCTGGTAAAAATCCCCGATAAGGGTTACGTTTAGTGATCCCAGGCTGGCAGCGCCAACGCCTTGAAAAAAGCGGAAAGTAAGTAGCAGCTCAAAGTTTTTAGTCAGACCACAGGCAACACCGGCAAATGCAAATAAAAAAAGTGAGGGAACAAGTATTGGCTTTCTGCCGAAGCGGTCGGCAAGGATACCAAGCACAGGGTTTAACAGGATTCCGGGAAGCGTAAATACTGTGATGAGGTATCCGATTTGCTGGTTACTGATCCCTAATGCTTCTTTAATTTTTGGAAATGCCGGCGTTAAGCTGGCAACACCCATCACTGCGATGAGTGTAATCGAAAAGATGATCCTGAGATGGGTGTCCTGAAATACCTTTTTAGGCTGGTCCGGTTGATTTTCGCTTGTATTTGCCACGCCCAAACATACAACTTTCCCGATACTTACAGTACCGGGAAAGCGCATTATATTTTATCGAACTTTTCTGCACACAAAAATCCGGACTGGTTTTAGCCGGTATTGTGCAGGATGTCCGTTTCTAATTGCGGGTGAGCATGGTTCCCGAAAATGTGGTAAACTGCGCGGCAGCCTGAACGCGGATAAACCCTTCGAAAAATTCGCAGGCCTCGGGATAACTTTCATAATTATCTTCACAATTCACACCATTTGCCGTGGCATCCTGCATTTTTTGGGTGGGCAGGCTAATGGAGCACATCGAATAGAAGTATTGGTTACTTTTTCTTAAAATGGTGAAGTATATTCTAAGCGCGTGATAATCGTCATCATACGCTTCATATTTTGTGCCGTTGCTGTGATACAAAATATAAACCACCTCAGCGTCATCGCCCAGTTCCAGGCTGAACGAAAAATCCTCATCTTCGTAAAACCCGCCGTAGGATTCACCCATCATTTGGTCAATCTGACCCAAAAGCATATCAGCGGCCATATCCACATCCTCAATTTCGTTGTATTCATCTTTAAATCCATGATACTCCAGCGAGAAATATTCACTCAAATCATAATTGGAAATATCCACGGTAAAACTGCCTGATTCGGGGAGGTAAACCAGTTCGCTATCTTCAGGCACGGCAATGGTTGCGCCGTTGTTTAAATCTTCATAAAGATCAAACCTGATATATTCATAATCGACCTGAAGGTTATTATCTTCCAGATTTTCGATAAAGAAATCCAGATTTTCGGTTTCAAAAGATGAATTATACATTTCTGCAAACGATCTGTTTTTTGTTTTCGAAAACTCAAAAGCTCCGCCCTGATATACTCTATAATCCTCCTCCAGTTGTTGTTGAATAGCATCTTCAGATTCATTTCCTGGTGCTATCTCTACCTCCACCTGCGACGACATCAACAGACTGATTTGTTCGAGGTTGTCAGGCAGATTCGTGGAGCCCGAATTTTCGAGATTGGAAATATAACTGGCCGGAATGGCCCAGCTGACGTCAGTAGCACCATTTTCGAGGCCTCCATTCCCAATGGCTACCAATTCACCTTTCAGGTTATAGATGGGTGATCCGGAATAGCCCGGCAACAGGCTGCCATTGAGAAACAAAATATCAAGATCAATTTTCGGAAATCCCAGCTTTCTTAGCAGGGCTTCTTCATCTTCCTTCACCACAAGTTCTTCAAGAGTTTCCGGTTCTGCGTCGCCCTTTTCAAGTGGTGTGGTTCTGTGTCCCTTTGAACCACCATGATAGCCCTGGGCATAGAGCTTTTCACGCCATTTTGGTTTTTCGGGATTATATTTTTTAATGGGTACGACGGTAGTGCTTAACGGCCGTTTGTCGATATCCGTTTCCAGCAATACAAGGTCGGCATCAGCAAAAACTTTAACAACCTTTGCCGAACGATAAAACTGGTTATCGTAAACCACCTGGTATGTGGCCCCGTGCTTCATGGCGTGCAGTGATGTTACCACCCACTCGGGCTTTTTCCACAGGAATCCGGTGCAGGCGTATCCTTTGGTTCCTTTCTTTATTTCAACCCTGACCAGGGATTTCTTTGTTACATCCGGGTCAAGGGTTTGTGCCACAGCCAGAAGGCTTGTGAACAGGAAGATCATTGCGATACTAATTGCTTTGTTCATTGCTTAGAATTTTTATTACGGTTAAATAAAAGGATGCCTGGTGCCCGGGGGGTATTTTCTGCTCGGTGTTTTCAAGTATTTTTTGCCAGCTTCCGCCGGCCTGGATCAAGGCTGTTTTGATTTCTTCAACGTTACTCGATTCCGACAGCTTCTTAAGTTTTTCAGTGCCTTCAACCGTGAGTTTTCCCGAGTTGCCAAATTCACAAAAGGTGTCCCGGACGCCCAGGAGGCCATCCACATACGCCTGGTCGGGTAAATCTTCGGGCATTGAGGAAGCCAGCTGTTTCCAGATGCCACCTGCAGCTTCAAAGGTGTAAAGGATTTCCGTTGGGGGGAAAGTGTTTTTGGCGGTGTTGAGCGTGGAGCAATGATCCAGGTTCACCTCTGATGAAAACAAAACACTCTGATCATGTTTATCTGTTTTTGCCATGGCCACGGTATCTTTTTTGGAAGTGCCAAACCAGCCAACGGGGACGTAGTCAAATTTTTTCAGTGCGATGTAATACAAAGCCTGGTCGTCAGTGTAACCGGCTTTGGTGTACTCATCTTTCAGGTCAGTGGTTGATTGTGCAAGAGGTTCGCTCACACGTATGTACATACCTGCCAGAACACCAATAACCGCAAAAAGGCCAAAGGAGCCAATGCGCAGGCTTTTCAGCGTGGTGATGTGTTTGTCGTTCAAGCCCAACAATACCACAAGTATTGACGACAGTGTTCCAATAACGCCGCTTACCACCGGCGAAACAGCAAGGCCAAGGAGAACGCCCAATAACAATCCGACACCAAGGCCATTTAAAACGGCCGCAAAAACGCTCCCGGAAGTTATTGGTTGAGGGGTAGTTTGGGTTGGCTGAGATACTTGCTGGGTGCTATCCGGTGTTGCTTCCGAAGTATTTTTTGCTTCCATAAATGCAGATTTAAGTTTATCTAATGCATCCTGTGTATTCAGGTTGAGGCCTTGCATGGCTTTGTAGTTTAATTTAACCTACAATAAAGACTATTCCTGCATATATGTTTAATGCTGTAGGGTTATAAGGGGTTATTTAACAGTAAATTAACAGATTGCTTTTTAAGTTTAGATTCATAAGCAAAAAACCCCACCCGGAAGCTTTCCGGATGGGGCTTTGTGAGACATCTACAATTTACAGGCCTCTAAAAAATACAATGTTTTAAATTGTAGCCATTACTTTTTGATCAACTTTCCAGAATAGATATTGCCTCCGGCTTTTACCCTGACTAAATAAATACCCTTACTTAAATGGTTCACACTTAAGTTGAACTGGCCATTTTCTTCCCGGATGGTTGTATTATAGAGGCCCCTTCCCATCAGGTCGTAGATGTAAATATCTATACTGCTTTGGCTGATATTTTCTAAACGAAGTGTAACAATATCCTCAGCCGGATTCGGGAAAACTAGCATTTCTTCCATTGATGATTGTATTTGCTGATTTATAATTTGAGATTTGGTGCCCGGATTTCCAAAAGCAACATAGGCAACTTGCTCGGTGGTATGCTTTCGTTCGTTGTCATTAATCCGGTCTTCAGCAAAGCTGAGGTTAAAGGAACCATTATCAAACGGATTTTCTCCGAATAAAACCGGGAAACCGCCATCTCCCCCATCCATGCCTGCCGCACTGAGAACAGCACAGTCAAGTGTGCTTAAATTGTTCGGCGTAAAATTATAACCTGTGGATGAGTTGTCAAGGCCACGGACAAAATCGCTGGTTATACCAGCTTCAAAAGATAAGCTGCCAATATTACCCAATCCTGCTTCAAAAACAATATAGCCGATAGTTTCAGGATTTCTGTTGGTGTTTTGGTCTTCTCCGATATGCCTCCCGGCAGCAAAACTTGTGGCCGACGGAGGTGTGTTTTTGCTTCCGTCCAGACTTGCCCAGAACACACTCCAGTTATCATTTGCCGACATCACCTGTCCGACTACTACCGGATTATCATAGCTATTTTGATAGGCCCTGGCTTCGGTGACCCAGTTGTTTTTACGTGCTATCACTGGACTGTTTGTCACAACCGCTTCCATGTTAATTCCATGGTCGGTAAGGTTGTAAACCCCTTCTTCAACTGCAAGATAATAAGCTGAAATCCCGTCTACTGTGCTGCCCGAAGGATTTTCTACTTTCAGATCAAAACCTGTGGATGTGACGTTTTGAATTCGTGTAACAATGGATGGATCAGCACTGTTTTGAATTACAGGTGTGGCAACAATCACAGGATTGGTAAAATGCTCTGCAAGGCTCACGGTTTGCCATGTTGTTGAAACATTATCCAAAAATCCATATTCAGCGGTTGGATGTTCCGGTTGTTGGGTTTGTCCTTCAAAAACGAGGTAGGCCACCTGCTCGGTGGTATGGTTTCTCTCTGTATCGCTTTCTATATCTTCGTCAAAAGCCAGCACAAGGTTTCCATTTGATACCGGGTTTTCGGTAAAAAGCACAGGCCAGCCGCCATTTGCCCCATCCATACCAGCCGCCGAAACTATGGCCGTTGTCGGGTTTTCAAGGGCCGAGATGTCGTAAGTGTAGCCGCTTGCGCTATTTGTTGGGCCTCTAACAATATCATTACCCAGGCCTGTAAGAATTTCTGTGCCACCAAGGTTTCCGTTTCCAGCTTCAAAAACCACAATACCAATGGTTTCATCCAGCCTTGAGCCCGTTCCCTCTCCAATATGTTTTCCGCAGGCCATGTTTCCATTTTGCGGCGGGTTTTTGAAGTTGCTGTTTGAGGATGCCCAGAAAACCGACCAGTCTTCGTCATTTGCTGTCATAACCTGGCCAAGCACAACAGGGTTTGAATAGGCGTTTTGAAGATTCCTGTTCTCGCGAACCCACTTACCTGATTTTGCTGTTTCAGCCGAATTTGCTTTAAGGGCTTCCATTTTTATACCGTCGTCGGCTAAGGTGTAAACCCCTTCCTCTACCACAAAATAATGTACATTGTAATTATTGTTTGCTGTAATACCTGCCCCCTGAATTTTTACATCAAAACCTGATGTGCCTGCATTTCTGATTCGCGCAACCACAGGCTTGAAATCAGCGGAAGGCAACTGCACACTGGCAATTACAACCGGAGAAACATAGGTATTCTCGTAATAGATGGTTTGCCAGTTTTCGGTTACATTGTTAATTATACCATGTTCAAAAGCCAGCTCGGCAGGTTCAACATATTCTATTGTAACGGACTCTTCGGCTGAACATCCATGATCATCTGTAACAACTACCGAATATATCCCCGGGGCAAGTCCTGAAATATCCGGGTTGGTCTCTCCATTCGACCAGAGGTAGCTGTAAGGAGAAGTGCCGCCGGTAACAGTGAGATTAACTGAACCATTATTTCCTCCCACAGCGTTTGAAGCAGAAATACTTAAACTTAAAGCTTCAGGAAAAGCTATATTTACAGATGCTGAACCATCACAACCCCCACCATCAACAGTGCTTACAGTATATTCGCCGGACTGGCTGATTTGGATAATTTGAGTACTCTCACCGGTTGACCAGTTGTAGCTTGCAAATCCTTCACCAGCATCGAGAGTTAAAGTGCCGTCATGGCAAAGTGTGGATTCGCCGATAACGCTGATTGTAGGGTTACACGATGGCCCAAGATTGAATTCAAAAGCACCAATATCCCACCCTGCTCCTGACGGGCGTGGGTTTCCATCGTAATCATCCTCTACAAAAGACGCAATGCCGTTGTCGATTGCCGGAGAGCTGTTTGTTAAATGAAAGTCAAACGAGCCGGCGTTTACAAATTGGGGGTCACCCTGAAGATCATCACCGGCATTGAGACGGTTTTGATCCTGCGATCCCAAATCTCCAATCAGCAAATTATTACTCACATACCAGCCATTGGCCACGGCCTCGTCAAAAACCTGGTAGGCATTATTGTAGGCGAAAATATTGTTATGGATATACACATCCGAAACATAGCCGGAGTTGTTTGTTATGCCTCCCCACCAGTTTATTGTTGGCGAATTATTGTAAAAAGTGTTGTTATAAATCTCAATATTTTGGATGGGCTCGGGCCCTGAGTGCGAGCTTTCATCAAAAAACTGGATACCGCCTCGCTTGCTGTTGTAAATGATGTTGTTGTAAATCCTGATGTTTTCCAGTAGCCCGCCCTTTTCCGAACACATTTGAAGTCCAAAATGCCTTGAATCATGAATGATATTTCCATAGATATCAATGTTATGGGTATGCTTTTCATAAGCATCAATATATATGCCGGTGCGATCGGAGGGCGTATTCCAAATTTCATTATAAAATACTTTTCCGTTTGCCGAACCATCTTTAATATCAATACCCTCACCACCAAAACCGGCTTCTGAAGCATCGTACACTTTGTTGTAGCCAACCTCAAAGCCATCTGTGGTCGCCACCGAGATGCATTCCTGCTGGCCACCATTTACAGCAAATACCACTTCATTGTTGAGAATATAGATGTTTGAACAGTCTTCGAAAGATGCTATTCCTGAGTGTGCAGTGTTGAACGTGTAACAATCTTTAAAAATAATATTATCGGCCTGATAGGCTAGCAATCCAAAATCATTTGAATTTTGGATACTGAACCCGCTAACCTCGATATAGCTTTTCCCGTAAGCCCCAATCAGTCCACTGAAATAAGGCCAAGCACTGTTTTTGGATACATTGATTCCCGAGCCATCAATAATCACCTGAAGCTCATCACCCGGGTATGCCATGAGTTTTACAGGGTTTCCGGCAGTGCCAGAGTTTTTTACGCTCACTTCCTCGTTGTAAGTTCCCGCTTTAACAAACACCACATCACCGGCCTGTGCCATATCCACACCCTTTTGGATGGTTAAAAATGGCTGGGATTCTGTTCCCGGATTGTTGTTGTTGCCGTTGGTGGCAACATACCAGTTGGTTTGACTGAATACGCTGCTGAAAAAAAACAGCATAAAAATCATTGTAAAAATTTGCTTCATTTGTGTTAAGTTTACGGTGAATAATTGAATACAAATTTAAGTATTGCGATGCTGAAATAGAAACAGATAATGGGCAAAGGTGTATAGATTCAGAAATCAGTACGTATTGATTTAGTAAGTTGTTGGTGATTAGAGTGGTGAAACTTATTTCATTTTCTTTTATAATTCAGAATTCTTAATAAAAAACGAAGGCGTTACCCCGGTGAATTTTTTGAAAGCATTGTTAAAGGCCGATTTGGAATTGAAGCCCACCATGCCTGCAATGGTTTCGATAGTCAGGTGGCGGTGCTTCGGGTCGAGTAATAGTTTTCGTGCTTCCCTCACACGGTATTCGTTGAGGTAGGATGAGAAATTCTGGTTTTTAAGCTCGTTAATCACTTGCGAAATATATCGCTTATTGATGTTGATTTCGGCAGCCAGCTTTTCTATGGTAAGGTCAGCTTCCAGGAATAGCTGCTCCTTTTCCATTTTTTTGGTGAGCTTCTCCAACAACTCTTTCTTCTGTTCCTCCTCCAGCATCGATGTTTTGTACTTTTGTGTGTCATCTGCTGATTCTGTGGAACTCAGTTCTGAGGGTGTATCAGATTGACTATTTTGCCTGGTTGTTTCCAGTTTTTTCTCAATTTCGATATTTTCCAGATTTTTTATCACAAGATCCTTGTAAGCTTTGTTTTTTTGATGCCGCTGGATGAGCATGATAAGCATTAAAACAGCAAAAAGTATCAGCCCCGAAATGCTTACAATATGCCAGAATTGTTGGTTTCGCATTTTTATGTCGTTCAATTCTGCATCAAAATTCAACTGCAAAATTTCCTGTTCACGTTTCTCAGCTTCATATTTTTCACGCAGTTCCGCAATATTTTTATCGCTTTCAGCAGAAAACAGTGAATCCTCAAACTGCTTGTATTGTTTATAATAAGCAAATGCCTTGTCGGTATTTCCCATTTTTTCATAGCATCCCGAAATACCACGGAGCGCATTCACCGACTGGCTAAGGGTTCCGATTTCCAATGATTTATCAAGGCTCTTTTGATAATATGAAACTGATACCAGGTATTGCCCTTTATCATAGTAGATATCTCCAAGTCCTGAATAACTTCTGACCATTGACTCGAGGTCTCCCAGTTCGACATCAATGGCAAGGGCCTTTTTTATGGATTGTTCCGATTGATCAAGCTTACCCAGCGAGTGCTGTATGGAAGCTATATTTTGAAATATTGCCGCCATCCCTTTTTTATTGTTTATACGCCGGTGGGTTTCCAATGATTTATTATAATATTCCATTGCCAGTTCGTAATTGTCGTTGTCCTGATAAATAAGACCAACATTATTAAGGGTATTTGCAACCATGAACGAAGAAGATTCATCACCGGCAACTTCAAGGCTTCTCAAATAATATTCCAGTGCTTTGTCGTTATTTCGGTGATAAGCATGGATGATGCCGATATTATTATAAATCGAAATGAGTGCCACTGTGTCGTTGAACTTTTCTTTTGTGGAAAGTGCACGATAAAAATATTCGAGCGCCTGATCAAAATCTCCCTGATAAAGTAAAGTTACTCCAATATTGTTAAGACTGCCTGAAGCTGCACTCTTCATGTTCAACACATCAAAAACCTGAGAAGCATTTTCGAGGTAAAACAATGACGAATCGTAAGCGCTTGTATTTTGAAAAACCACGCCCAGACGATTGTAGGCCGTGGCAAGACCTTTTTGATAGTTTAATACTTTCGACAGTTTGATGGAACGATGAGCAAGTTTAATGGCCTTATTGTTCTCCTTTCCTACTTTCGCCCATATGAGTTCATTCATCACATTAACCCTGGTTGTGTCGGTGGCACTTTTGAGTAAATTTTCCAGACTGTCAACAGTTGAATGAGCTCTTGCGTCGCATGCAAAAATTATAAATAAAAGTATGCCTGCTAAAACTTTCATTCGTTCGATTTTTTTTCAGACAGTAAGTGGCAAAAATATTCAAAACATTCGATCCTTTTCCATGAAAATATTTCAGGTATTATTTGTTTTTTGGGGAAAAATAATTTTATCTTTGCCGCCCGAAATTAATAGGCCCAGGTGGCGGAACTGGTAGACGCGCATGGTTGAGGGCCATGTAACCGCAAGGTTGTGCAAGTTCGATTCTTGTTCTGGGCACCACCAAAATTTTCAAAGCCTTGGAGATTAAATTCTTCGGGGCTTTTGTTTTTTGAATGGGCTTGTAATAAATTTGTGGATTCTACGATCAATCATATTTATTAATATCATTTCATAAAATGGGGAAAAAGGGGCCAATGCCAAATTTCGAAACCGTTGACGATTATATCGCCAGTCAGCCAGAGGATGTACAAAATGTTTTACAGGAGTTAAGAAATATCATCAGGGAAGCTGTTCCCGATGCTGTTGAGGTTTTGAATTACAAAGTCCCATGCTTTACACTGGTACCAGGCGGAAAAAGAGACCAACAGATCATGATGGCCGGTTATGCCAAATTTGTTGGGTTCTATCCTTTTCCAACCACCATGGCAGCATTCTCAGAAGAACTGAAGGGTTACAAGCAAGGCAAAGGCTCAGTTCAATTTCCACTGGATAAACCGTTGCCAAAAGATTTAATCGTTCGCATGGTTAAATTCCGGAAAGAAGAAATATTGAAAGATTGGCAATAAGCCTGACCTTAAACTAAGGATCTTTATTTTAGTTCAGAACATTTAATCATACCAGGGTGAAGAAAAAAAGGGCTGGGTTGATTTGCGCTACAACTCCATGATCCTTTCTGCCGATGAAATTGACGGAGACTGGAAACTGGTGCAATACCTCGACCATTTCGGTCCGGTAGGTTACTTTCTCAACATACCACTTAAATTCATTTCAAATGACGGCAAAAAAATGTGGCTGATTTATTCCGCCAACTGGATGGATAAAAATATGATTGGTAACCCTCCCGGATCATACTATTCGCTTTCGATGCATGAAGTTGAGCTGGTTTTGAATATGGGTTTTTGATTAGTGTTAGTTGTTTCGCATTTGGTATTCAAAGTACAACAATTATTATTTGATATCAAGTGTAGCTAAGAAAAACAATTAATTTGCAGTCACAAACCAAATTCATGCTGTTATGAAATTTCGGATCAACCAAAAGTTGAACTTCCTGCCATTGTTCTTTCTCATGTTAGCACTATTGTTGATAAAGTGTAATCAAAGTCATGAACCTAATTACCTCAATACAGACCTGGATTTTGAAGAACGGGCAGACGACCTCATATCCCGCATGACGGTTAAAGAAAAAATATCACAGCTAAAATATGATGCTCCCGGTATTGAGCGGCTGGGAATACCGCCTTACAACTGGTGGAATGAATGTTTGCATGGTGTGGGGCGCTCAGGAAAAGCCACTGTTTTTCCACAGGCAATCGGTTTGGCCGCAACCTGGGATACGGCTCTGATTTATCAAATGGCCAGCATCATTTCTGATGAAGCGCGTGCCAAACACCATGATTATTTTCGGCGTGGAAAACATGGTATTTACCAGGGGCTGACTTTCTGGACACCGAATATCAATATTTTTCGGGATCCACGATGGGGAAGGGGGCAGGAAACTTATGGCGAGGATCCCTACCTGACTGCACTGATCGGAACCAGCTTTATCCGCGGATTACAGGGTGCACATCCTAAATATTTAAAAACTGTGGCTACTGCCAAACATTTTGCGGTACACAGCGGCCCCGAGCCCGATCGCCATTCGTTTAATGCTGTGGTTTCCGACCGGGATTTGCACCAGATTTATTTGCCACATTTCCGCCATACCGTGATCGAGGGAAAAGTGGAGTCGGTGATGTGTGCTTATAATCTTTTCAATGGTTCGCCCTGTTGTGGAAATACTTTCCTGCTCGAAGATATGCTGCGCAACCAATGGGGTTTTGAAGGCTATGTGGTTTCTGATTGCTGGGCTTTGCGGGATTTTATCACCCACCAGACCACTGCAAAATCTGAAGGAGAGGCCGGTGCAATCGCGCTGAAAGCTGGCACTGATTTAAATTGCGGACAGGTGTATCGCAATCTTGGAAATTCTCTGGATTCGGCTATGATTGTGGAAGATGATATTGATGTAGCACTGAAAAGATTGATGCTTGCGCGTTTTAAACTGGGCATGTTCGATCCGCCTGAAATGGTTCCATGGGCTAATATGCCAATTGAAACCCTCGATAAAAAAGAACATAGACAAAAATCTCTGCAAGTAGCCCGTGAATCAATGGTGCTTTTGAAGAATGATAGGCTGCTGCCACTCGATGAAACTAAAATCGGGAAAATTGCTGTGATTGGGCCAAATGCTGATGATCCGGAGGTGATGTTTGGCAATTACAACGGAACACCGGTTGACCCGGTATCACCCTTGCAGGCCATCCGCGATAAACTGAAAGGAAAAGCTGAGGTGGTTTATGCGAAGGGTTGCGACTGGGCTGAAAATATGCCGGTGATGCATCTTGTTTCAGATGAGTATCTTTTCACATTAGAAAATGGGGAAAAAGCTAATGGTTTGAAAGCGGAGATTTTTGATAATTTTGAGATGAAAGGAGAATCCGTACTAACCAGGATTGACAAGGAAATAAACTTTAACTGGTGGGATGGTGCACCCCTCGAAAATCTGGATGACGATAATTTTTCTATCCGCTGGACAGGACAGCTTATTCCACCCAATTCCGGGGATTATTATCTGGGAGCGTATGGAAGTGAATTTGAGATTTATTTTCAGGATACTTTGCTGGTTTCCTATTATCAGCCTCATCATGCTGCTGCCCGCTACGAACTTGTAAATCTTAAAGCCGGGCAAAACTACGATTTGCGTATCCTGCAAAAGGAAAATGAAAGCCAAAGCGAGATACGCCTGATCTGGAATATGCCCAATGAGCAGATTGTGGAAGATGCAATTGTGGCCGCTAAAAGTTCTGATGTGGTGGTGATGTGCATGGGCTTAACGCCACGGCTCGAAGGCGAGGAAATGAAAGTACCGGTTGAGGGATTTTTTGGTGGTGATCGCATCTCACTTGATCTGCCCGCCGTCCAGCAGGAATTGCTTAAAAAGGTTTATGCTGTAAATCCAAATATTGTCCTAGTGCTGATGAATGGAAGTGCTGTGAGTATTAGCTGGAGTAAAAATAATTTGCCCGCAATCCTCGAAGCCTGGTATCCCGGACAGGATGGCGGAACAGCCATCGCAGATGTGTTGTTTGGTGATTATAACCCGGCCGGACGGTTGCCCATAACCGTTTATAAATCTGCAGCACAGTTGCCCCCTTTTGATGATTACAATATGCAGGGACGAACATACAAGTATTTTGAGGATGAACCGCTTTATCCCTTTGGTTATGGCCTGAGCTACACCAATTTTGAATTTTCGGATTTGAAAATCAAAAACCAATATGAAACTGATGAAAAAGTAAAGATTGAAGTTAAGGTAAGCAATATCGGCGATTTTGATGGTGATGAGGTGGTGCAGGTTTATGCTTCACATATGGATGATGACCCGAATACAGCCATCCTTACATTGGTGGCTTTCCAGCGTATCCATCTCAAAAAAGGAGAATCAAAAAAACTAACATTTGAAATTAAACCCCGGCAACTTTCCATCATCGATGAGAATGGTGATCGTGTATTAAATCCTGGACAGATCATATTTTCTGTGGGTGGAGGGCAGCCCATTGATGAATATGCCCGACAAAACCCATTTATAACTTCAAAAACAAAAATCACAGGGGTTCAACTCAGATTTACCCATTGATGTTCTTCAATGAGGATTATTCTCTGAGAAATGAAATAGCTACTTATCCTCTATAATTCAAGAAAATTTTAGGAAGAGGACTCAACTGAGGGGAAATATTTTACCCCGTCGTTTATGGTGGGGTAAAATAATTAACATACAATAACCCAACTTGGACAAGCCAAAACCAAAAAGGAGACATATTTTAAACATGTATCATGTTTTGGCTTATCCAGGTTGTCAAGCAAAATTTCTA
>CAYNDN010000036.1:0-16076 GCA_964395075.1 uncultured Lentimicrobiaceae bacterium
GGATTTGTAATCCGTGCGTAAAATTTGCATCCCTTCTGGGCAATCCGTGCGTATAAAAACCCCCGCACCAAAGGCATGGTAATCGCCACCAAAACATTTGTGCTGGAGCATGATATTGGTGCTGCAGACAATGAACTCCTCAGCGTAAATTACTACGACAGCTATGGCCGGCTCATTCAGGTGGTGGCTGATAATCATCTTGGAGGAAATGACATCCACTCCGGCAACTACAACTTCACCGGCGACGTGATCGAAACCAAAGAAAGTCACCAGGTGCCCGGCAACAGCATGACAGTTTACAATACTTATGATTACGACAAAGCCAAACGTCTGGAACAGGTTACAACCCAAATCACCGGCGACCCCCAGCCCGTTACCCTTCAGAAATCTTACTACGACGAGCTGGGCCGTCTAAAACGCAAATACCTCCATGGCGATGAAACCGGTGCTCTGCAAAAGGTGGACTACGCCTTCAATATCCGCGACTGGCTCGCCGGAATCAACAACCCGGCCAGCCTTGGCAGCGACCATTTTGGCATGACGCTGGGCTACACCTCCGGCGATGCTCCCCAATACAACGGCAACATCTCCGAGATGTACTGGAAAACCGGGAGCTTTGCTCTAAGCGAATACCAGTTCGATTACGACGGTGCCAACCGGTTAACAGATGCCATGTTTACCGGCACCGGGCAGCACAACACCGCCTACACCTACGACAAAAACGGGAACATCACCTCCCTCACCCGCCAGGGGCAATTCGGTGCCGGCCCGGATTACGGCATGATAGACGACTTGACCTACACCTACACTGGCAACCAGCTCAAAGCAGTGCAGGATATCCAGTATCCTTTTTTCCAATCCAACGGCTTTTCGGATAACGGCAGCTTTGCTACCACTGAATACACCTACGACGCCAACGGCAACATGACCAAAGATTTAAACAAAAACATTGACTCAATCCGCTACAATTACCTAAATTTGCCAGAGCGGATCAAAATAGCGATGAACGGCCTCAATCACATAAAATATCTCTACGATGCCACCGGCACCAAGCTGGCCAAGCACACTTTGGAAGAAGGCGTTCCCCAGCACACCACCGACTATGTAGGCAGCTTTGTGTACGAAGACGGCCAACTCCAATACATCCTAACCGAAGAAGGCCGCATAGTTTTCTTTCCCGATGGAACCCACGAATACCAGTACTTCCTGAGAGACCACCTGGGAAACACCCGCGTAACCTTTAATGCCGGTGGCATCATACAGGAAGACAGCTACTATCCCTTTGGCATGGCTATGGCCGGCCTTAGCAACCAAAACGGCGAAGACCTGCCAAACAAATACCTCTACAATGGCAAAGAGATGCAGGATGATTACGGTTTGGAGTGGTATGATTTCGGGTTTAGATTCTATGACCCACAAATCGCACGTTGGCATGTTGTGGACCCTAAAGCGGAAAAATATCATTCAGGTTCTCCCTATAATTATGTACTTAACAACCCAATAATTTTTATTGACCCGGACGGAAAAGAAGTACGCTTTGCAAAGGGGGTCACTGCTGAATTTAAAAAACATTTTGCTAAAGCTGTACAACATTTGAATAAACATGGTGCAAGTGGAATGCTAGCAGATTTACATAGTTCCGAAACTGTTTATTACGTAATAGAAGGAAAAGGAAGAGGTACCTATAGTTCGAAGACTAGGACGATCACTTGGGATCCAACAATGGGAGTGATTACCAACGAGGGTAACATTATGTCTCCAACAGCAGTTTTAAATCATGAAGTTGATCATGCTAATCAACATGATAATAATCCTGATCAGTACAATAAGGATCGAAAAACGAAAGATCCTGATTACAAGAATGCCGAAGAGAAAAGGGTAATCACTGGTTCTGAACAAGAAACAGCTAAAAAACTGGGTGAAGTTGAAGAAGGGCAGGTGACAAGGAAAGATCATTTTGGAACTCCTTATGAGACAAAAGGGCCAACAACCACAGAAGGAAAACACGAAACTGTTATAACCCCAGAAAAAGAGAAAAAAAACAATGATTAGATTAATAAAACTTTCTTTTCTGCTACTATTGGCTATTTTTCTTGCGTGTAGTGGAAAACCAATTGCTAGTAATTTGGAAAAAATAGAAATAAAAAAGGTAGACTTTGAGCTTACGTCGATTATAAGTGTTAACTGTTCCGAATTTGAAAACTATTTTCAAGAAGAGGTATCGGCAAGTCTCGTTGAATCTGAAAGTGAATTAGCACTTTTCGCAGGATATTTAAATGAGATGACTCAGGATGAGGAAGGTTATGAACCTGATGTTAGAGCTAAAATTCTAATTTATCGCAACAATGGAAATATTGACACTTTGTGCATGAGTGAATTAGGAATGGTTTTCAATGGTAAACCAATGCTTATTCACTCAAAACTATTGGAGTTTGTAGCATCTCATTAATCAAACATTGATAATGGAAACTCGAATGGGTGTCCTTTTTCAATACTTCACTTCCAGTTTTCCTCGCAAATTTAGCGGAGCGTAACTAAACCCCAGCTTGCACGAATTTGGGCTTCAGGCGTATCTTCGAGGAAATCCTTGTGTATAACATAATGATTTAATCGCCTGAAGCATCCGACCGACCTCCTAAAAATTTCACCGGTTTTTGCAGTGAGGATTCCTGCGGTCCTTTATAAGTTACCCCTGCTCAATCCCCTAAGTTATCAAAGCGCGGTGGCCTGCACGAACGGCGGGTTGAAAATCCTGACATTTATCGTCAGGGGCAGGCGGCAGCGTGAATGGAAAAATGGCTGGATAATCCGGCAAAGCAGCCGCAGGTCGCACTTTTGTTGTTCCCATCAAAAAATATTCCCCCACAGCGCCTCGACCGGCCTCATAAAGATTTCGCAAGTTTTCTTTCTATCTTTTTTGAAAGATCAAAAAAGAAACAAAAAAATCTCTCGCTGAAAAGCCTTTTGCAGCAAGGCTATTTCTTTCCATCACACGCAATCCAAGCCGTTCCGATTCTTGGGATTGGTAACGTGTTTTGTGGTGTTGTGCTTTCGGAACTTGTGGATTGCTTACAGTGGCCTCCCCCACATGATGGTTTAGAAAGCCTTGTAAGCAAAAGTCTTTTAGGCGGCAGTCATGCGTTGTGGGAAGCAAAATTTCGGTGTAAGCATAAAAGATTTCGCAAGTTTTTGCATCGAGGATTCCTGCGGTCCTCTATAAGCTAACCCTGCTCAATCCACTCAGTTATCAAAGCGCGGTGGCCTGCACGAACGGCGAGGCAGCGGCGGCGTGAATGGAAAAATGGCTGGACAATCCGGCAAAGCAGCCACAGGCTGTTTGTATGGCGCAATCTGCTCCAATACCCAAAAACTCAAATACTACTGAATGAAAAATTGCGTCATACACCCTTTGCCTGGATTTCCGGCATTTTTCCAGAGCGGGCAGAAGCATCGTTCGTGCTTGCATCGCCGTCGGCAAGCCTATGGCGGCCGATGGATTCTTTGTTTCTTTCTCATCAAGGAGAAAGAAAAGAGGAATACTTTATATCTTTTTTGAAAGATCAAAAAAGAAACAAAAAAATCTCTCGCTGAAAAGCCTTTTGCAGCAAGGCTATTTCTTTCCATCACACGCAATCCAAGCCGTTCCGATTCTTGGGATTGGGAAAGCTTTTATGGACACTGTGCTTTCGGAACTCGTGGATTGCTTACAGTGGCCTCCCCCACATGATGGTTCAGAAAGCCTTGTAAGCTAAAGGCTTTTAGGCGGTCTTACAGCGTTGTGGCGGGTTTTATTTCAGTGGAAGCAGTCTGGATTATTGTTCCAACTAAGCATCCACGCGGCCTCATAAAGATTTCGCCGGTTTTCAAGTCGGAGCGAAATGTAGATCATGCATTTTTGCAGGGTCGGAGCGAAGCGGAAATCCCACACTTTTTGCGGGATCGGAGCGTAGCGGGACCCCCTGTACTTGGTGCGGGAAAATTAACGATCAGTGAGGTCAGGCGGGGTTAGTGTGTAGCATATTATTTCGAAAGGGTACTTTTACGATTACGAATTCCCGTTAATCCTGTACTGGAAAACATATTTAAACGGAAGCGTGTCCCAATAGTCAACCATTGTAAATTGAACACCGCTTTCAAAAAGCCTGTTGGTGATCTCTCCGCGGAAATCATCCACAGAAACTTTTGCCTCACACTCCTTGTTTTTGGTATCCACATAAATGTCACTTGCCGACTCGAAGAGTTTTTTAAGTGAACTGGTTACCTTGTCTATTTCAGCATTCATGATTATAAAATTTGAACAAAAATACCTCATGCTGTTGAGCTAATCCTAAAATGAATATTAAATTTTGATTAAGCATTTTGCAATACTTTCATTTTGCCGGCAACCGGTATTTTCATAATTGCGTGCTCATCATTGTCCTCATCCGGAATAGTTTCCGGAATTTCAGCAGGAATTACCGTATCATAATAAATCACTTCCCAGTTTCCATCCATGTCCTCCACCAGGGCCGACATGGTTTCAACCCAATCGCCGGAATTAAGGTAATGCACACCATCAATAAATTTGTTATCCGGCTTGTGAATGTGGCCGCAGATTACTCCATCAAATCCCTTTTTCCTGGCATGATCAACCATCACATCCTCAAAATCAGAAATATAACTTACAGCTAATTTTACCTTCTGCTTTATTTTTTGAGATACTGAATCGTAAGGAAGGCCAATCAGAGCCCTGCGGCGGTTATGGCGTCGGTTGAGCCATAGAAGCAGTTTATACCCGATATCACCAACTTTTGCCAGCCATTTGAATTTTGAACTTACCACATCAAAAATATCACCATGCGTTACAAAATAGGTACTGTTTTCACGCTTAAGCTCGTATGATTCAACGATCTTGATATTCCCAAAAAAGAAAGGAACCAACTTATCTAAAAAGTCATCGTGGTTCCCTCTGATATAAATTACTTCTGTGCCATGGTGTTCGATCATTGAAAGGATGCGCCTGAATACCCGGGTATCTTTCTTTTTCCATTTGCCGCGCCGTTTCAGGTTCCAGGCATCAACAATATCACCATTCAGGATCAACCGGCGACAGTGATTGTATTTTAGAAACTTGGCCAGCTCCTTTGATTTTGAATCCTTAGTGCCAAGGTGGACATCAGAAATAACGATTGTTTTAAATGCTGCCACGGCTTCCTGTTTTTAACCACGCAAATGTACATGTGCAGATTGCAATTCCGCTTACAATTATATTAAGGATAGCTTAAATTTATGTTAAGCAAGGGGTTGCAATTTTAAGGGAATGTTATTTTTCATATAAAAAATTGATGTGTTTGGTATTGTTCGGTTTGCCCAAATTTGTTTTGATTTACATTCGCCATTTAATCATGACCGAATCACAACAAAAATACTGGGTGCTAACGGCAGATATGGGTTATGGCCATCAGCGCGCAATAAACCCTTTTTCAAAAATCGCTTTTCATCGCATCATTAATATGAATAATGATGCGTTCGCACCCCGGGCTGAACAAAAATACTGGCAGAAAATCCTGTGGGCTTATGAATTTGTTTCAAGGGTAAAAGAAATACCGTTGATTGGTGGTATATTATTTTGGTTGATGAACCGGTTACTTCGGATTCCTGATAACCAAAGCATCAAAGATTTATCGAGGCCAACTTACCAGGTGAAACTACTCGGGCTGCAGGTAAAAAAGGGGCTTTGCAGGGGTGTGATAAATACTATTAAGAAAAATGAAGGGCCGGTTATCACCTCCTTTTATGCTCCTGCCGTTGCTGCTGATATGGCTGGATTTAAGGACATTTATTGTATTATTTGCGATGCAGATTTAAACCGCGTTTGGGTTTCAAAAAACCCGTTTAAGAGCAATATAACTTATTTTGTTCCGGGGCAACAGGCCGCTGACAGGTTGAAAATGTATGGTGTTCCTGAAAAAAGGATTGTTTTAACCGGTTTCCCTCTACATCCTGATCTGCTCGGGAATAAAAACCTAAATGTAGCTAAAAATGATTTTTGCAAACGATTGAAAAAACTACTTCCTGCAGGAAATAATCATATCAAGATACCGGACTTTTGCAGCGCGAATTTTGATGCAGTTGCGGAAGAAAAGCCTCTTTTAAGCATTTCATTTGCTGTGGGTGGAGCAGGCGCGCAGGCTGATTTAGCGAGACGGCTGTTGGTTGAACTGAAGGGAAATCTGGATGCCGGGAAGGTGCATTTAAATCTGATTGCCGGTGTGAGGCCGGAGGTCAGGGATTATTTTAACAAATGGATTAAAAAGCTGGATGCCAAAAATACAGAGGTTGTATTTGAGGAAACAAAGAACCGGTATTTCAGCACTTTCAACAGGGTCATGCGAAATACAGATATGTTGATCACCAAACCAAGCGAATTAACTTTTTTTGCCGGATTGGGTATCCCGATTTTAATGACATCGCCGGTTGGTTCGCAGGAGGAGTTTAACCGGAAATGGTTGCTTGAACATGATGCTGCAATCGACTTTCCTCAGAAAGGAAACTTGGCTATGTGGATAGCTTACGGTCTTACCAAAGGCCTTTTTGCAAGACTTGCAATAAATGGCTTTGAAAAACTTGAAAAATCAGGATTTTACAATATCATGAATTACCTTGAATCCAGGCATGGACAGGGTGCCGAATAAATCTTAATATTGCACTCCAATTTTACGAACGATTTACACCATAAGCTGATTTGAAAATAAAGATTCACCGCCACGTAAAAACCGCCCTAAAAATTGTTATTTCGCTGGGAATACTGGGCTTTGTGCTCTACAAAATCGATACCGCGGAATTGTTTAAAGTTTTCAGTCGTGTAAACTTGATGTACCTGATTCCGGCGCTACTATTTTTTGCTTTCTCAAAACTTGTAGCTGCTTATCGTCTCAATAAATTTTTGCGTTGTACAGGAGTGGAGATCAGTGACAGGTTCAACATCAGGTTGTATATGTTGGGCATGTTTTACAACCTTTTTCTTCCCGGTGGAATTGGGGGTGACGGATATAAGATATGGTTGCTGAACAAGCGTTTTGATGTAAAGGCCAAAAATATATTCTGGGCCATTTTGCTCGACCGTGTGATGGGTCTGCTCGCCTTATTTTGCCTCGCTGCGGGGCTGGCTGCTTTCATTCCTGTCCCTGAGATGTACCGGAATCTGGTCTGGCTGCTGATTCCTGTGAGTGTGGCAGCTTTTTACATTTTTATCAGATTATGGTTCTCAAAATTTCTCAGGATATTTTTTCTTACCCTGGGTCAGTCGTTTATTGTACAGGTTTCACAGGTGATTTCAGCTCTCTTTATTTTGATGTCCATTGGGGTTTTTGGTGAATTACACGAATACATTTTTGTTTTTCTGTTGTCTTCCATAGTGGCAGCCTTTCCCATGACCATTGGCGGCATTGGTTCCCGTGAAGTTACATTTCTGTTTGGTGCCGAACTCATGCAGCTCGATATAAGCAACTCCATTGCGCTCAGCCTGCTTTTCTATATGATCACTGCATTGGTATCCTCAACCGGGATTTATTACAGCATCAGGGATGATAAGCTGAAATAGGTCAGGATGTGCTGTTTTTTAAAGCCTTTTTTAGTATCTTTCAACTCATTTCCTGCCAATCCCGAATTTGTCGGGAGGCAGAAAATGAGTTGAAAGATACTTTTGCAAAATTTCTAAATTATTTTAAACCAATGAGAAAAATTAAAAATTGTAGTGACTTGTATTTGATGAAAAATTTAGAAATTTTGCCTGACAACTTGGATAAGCCAAAACATGTTACATGCTAAAAAAAGTAATTCCCTCTTTGGTTTTGGCTTGCCCAAGTTGGGATTCATGAACCATAGCAATGATCGTGTAACCCGGCTTTGGTTTAATGGTGTTTTCGGTGGTTGGCACCAAAATATCCCTGTTTTCGTTGATGAAAAACAACGGTATGGCATCTTCACCATACATTTCCCTGAACGCATCAAAGGTGAATTCTTTGGTGATTTTAGTTGCCTTTACAACTGCACCGGAATAGTAATTACTTCTTAATTTGCTGAAGGTAACGCCTTTTCCAAACAAAAAACGCCCTTGTAAATGTTTTGGTGAATAATCCTGATCCTTACCTTTATCAGCCTTAAAAGGGATGAGCTGATACAATTCCTGCCGGTCGTAAACTTCGCCGAAACGAAGCACGGTCAATGAATTAATCTCGTCATTGGAAGTTAGTGCAAGTACTTTTCCGATGCCACCCAGGGCAATGTTTTCAACCACATACTCTGACATGATGCTTCCATAGTAGCTGTTAATTCCGGCCATCTTTGCTTTGTTTACGTCTCTTTGGTTTGTATCAACCATTACCACTTTGTATCCTTCCGATTTGATTACCCTGGCAATTTCGAGTGCCCATGAATGCGCCCCGACAATCAGTAGTCCCTGTGCGTCAGAATCGGAAATTCCAAGCTTTCGGGCAACGGGTGTGGAGGTCAGGCCATAAATTACAACCGTACCCACAATCACAATAAACGTAACAGGAACAAGGGCTTCAGCACCTTCCATTCCGATCTCCGTTAACCGTAAAGCAAAGATTGAAGATACTGCAGCTGCTACGATTCCGCGTGGTGCAATCCAGGAAAGGAAAAGTTTTTCGCGCAGGTTTATATTTTTGCCAAGTGTTGAAAAGAATACGGATAGCGGCCTGGCAACGAGTATCAAAAGCATGAGGAAAATGCCGCTTTCAATAGATACAAAATCAAGTGAGGAAGGGTGTAGCCGGGCAGACAGAATGATAAACAGTACCGAGATGATCAGGATGCGCAGGTTTTCCTTAAACTCAAGAATATGCTTTACGGAAACATACCGCTGGTTAGCCATGATGATGCCCATCAGGGTGGCTGAAAAAAGGCCTGATTCGGGTTGAAGCAAATCAGACAACAAATAAGCCGCTATTACCAGCGAGAGGGTAACGGTTTCCTGAAGAAAATCAGGCACCCAGTATTTGCGGAGCAGGAAAAGCAACAACCAGGCAAAAGCAAGTCCGCTCAGGCCACCAAACAGGATTGTTTTTCCCAGGCTAATCAGTACCATGGTTGTGGCATTCTGGATTTCGCCAACCAGGATAGCCTCAAAAACCAGCACGGCCAGCAGTGCCCCGATTGGATCGATAACGATGCCTTCCCATTTAAGGATGTCGTTTACTTTGCCTGTTGGCCGGATATGCCTGAGCAATGGCCCGATCACTGTTGGGCCGGTAACTACAAGAATGGCTCCCAAAAGGATAGATATCTGGAGGTTGAGCCCAAGAATGAAATAGGCTCCAGTGGCTCCAACACTCCATGTTATAAATGCGCCGATTGAAATCAGGCTAAACAAAGTTGGGCCAATTTCACGAAGCTCTTTGATGTTTAAGGTTAACCCGCCTTCAAAAAGGATTACAGCTACGGCAAGGGTAACAAAGGGCAGCAGCATTTCGCCCATGAGCTGATCCGGATTCAGGAAACCGGTAACCGGTCCGGCCAGAAAGCCAAAAATCAACAGGAAAACTATGGATGGGAAGCGCAACCGCCACGCAAGCCACTGCGCCCCGATCCCTAAAATCACCAGTCCCGCAAGTTCAATCAGTACTTCTTCCGACATACAAAAATCATTTATTTATCTCATTTATTTTGTTGACCCGATGCATAAATTCAATATAACAACCTTGTGGCAGGATTGTTAAATTATGGGAAAATGATAATAACAGGCAGAAAGATGAGCGGCATTTCCTGCTTTATGCAGGAAAATGATATAACTCTGGTGGTGAAAAAGTAAGTAATGGATTTTGCTTTCTAATAATTAGAACAAATTATTTACCCCGCCCCAAAAATGACGGGGCTATTGAACTCCTTTAATTTAGGCTGTGATCATTGATATTTGTGAAAAAGAAAGGTTAGATCAAGCTATCCACCGAAAATAAGATCAGCACCAGCATCAGGAAAAGGTTGATCTCCATAAAGGCTTTGCGAAGGTTGAATTGCTGCTTGCGCATCAGGATAAAAAAACTGTAAACGATCCAAACCGAGGAGGCGAGAAGCAATGCTGTTATTACACCTGAGGATATTACGCCCGCAACCGGAATGATCATCACCGAAAAGGCTGTTGCCAGTACCCAAACAAAAATGAGTTTTTTTAACTGTTCTTTATTGAAGTAGGTAGTCAATGTTGAAAATCCGGCCACTTCATATTCCGGCCCGAATTTGAGCAGCAATAAAATAAAATGTGGTACCTGCCATATGAAAAGCAGCATGGCGATCAGGATAATGGCGGTATCAAAAACATATCCACCGGCAGCCGTCCAGCCGATCATCGGAGGAAAAGCCCCGACAAAAGCCCCGGCCAGCACAGCAAATACGGTCTTTCGCTTTATGGGTGTGTAAATACCGTTATACCACATAAGCGTGAGCAGGCCAATAAGGCATGCAGTGATGTTATTTCCGAAATATAAGATGAGTGCACCGGCAAGCGAAACAATTACAGAAAAGATGAGTGTATTTGTGGACGAAAACCTGCCACTGGGAATCGGTCGGTTTTTGGTGCGGTTCATCCTTGCATCCAGGCGATATTCCTGATATTGGTTCAAGGCAGCGCTGCCGCCTGCAAGCAGAAAAACCCCAACTGTAGAAATGAATGCCCCGGCATCAAAACTACCATTGTAAACCAGGTAGCCTGTAAGCGAACTGATGGATACAGCAAAAGGGATTTTAATTTTGCTCAGTTCGGCAAACAATCCGAAATATGTCTTTAACCTGCCGGCCATTTTTTTATTTCAGCGACTTAATATACTCAATGATGTGTTCAACTTCTTTGTCAGATATCATGCCTTCATAACCGGGCATGAGGCCTTCGTTGTATCCAACCACAATTTCAGCATTGGGTTCATAAATAGATTTCCGGATGTAATCGGCATCAACGGTAACGGTTTTTTCTTCACCGTCAACCAACACCTGGCGTTCCTGCTCCCAGATTCCCTTAAAGCTGTTTCCTACCAGTTTTGTCCCATCAGAAGAATGACAAGCCACACAACCGTTCATCTTAACCACATTAAAACCCTCGGCTACCTTGTCGAGGTCGCTTTCACCTTCAGGCGTTTTTTGCCACTCCTCCCATTGTTGGTCATCTACCACTTCAACTGTTGTTAACATGTAGGCATGCCGCAACCCGCAATATTCTGCGCAAAGCAGGTCATACGAACCCATCTCTGTGGCGGTGAACCACATATAGTTGTCGCGGCCGGGAATTACATCCTCCTTAATCCGGAATGCAGGCACATAGAGTGCATGGTTAACATCAACTGAAACCAGGTTCAGAAGCACCGGTTTGTCTTTAGGTACGATCAGTTTATCACTTTTCTTTCCATTTTCATATTCAAAAGTCCAACTCCACATACGTGCAATGGCTTTTACGGGTATGGCATCATCGGGCACATCGCGCATGGGGGCAAATCCGCCCCAGCCGTAATAAAACATCACCATAACAAGAATGGTTGGAATTACCGTCCAGATCACCTCAAGCTTGTTGCTTCCGGTAATGGAGGTGTCAGCTTTTGGGTTTTTTGATTTCCTGTATCTGAAAACAAAATAGATCATGGTAACTGTGATCAGGATCAGGAAAAAGACCGAGATTCCCAGGATCACATAAAAAGCAAGATCAACGCCTTCTACAAAATTTGAAGCTCCACTCATTTTATTTCCTCCGTTTTAATAGAACAGGTAATCAGTAAATAAGAAAATTAAAACAGCGATAAATATCACCGCCACCCCGACAACCACAGCCTGCATAAACCGGTTTTCGAATTTCAGGTGCATAAAATAGGTTCCGACAAGATAGGTCTTGATGCTGGCAACAATTAGTGCAATAACCACTGTTAGTTCCTGGAAATCGAATTGTGCAATTTCGATGGTGATCAGTGTAAAAATCATCAGATCGATCCAGATCAGGATGTTGAATTTATAATCCACAATATGTACGTCGTGTTTTTCTGACATATTTCTGCTTTTTTAGATGATTAAATAGAATAAAGGAAACAGGTAAATCCAGATGACATCCACAAGGTGCCAGTACAAACCTCCGTTTTCGAGGTAGATAAATCTCTTCTGATTTACAACACCTTTTTTGATATAGTGTGCAATAATCAGCAGCAGGATAGCACCTACGATTACGTGAATCGCATGCAGTCCGGTCATGAAAAAATAGAGGTTAAAAAACTGGGCTTCACCTTTGCTCAGTTCGTTGTAGTGCTCCATTCCGGGAAACAGGCCATGCTCCCACTTGGCATACCATTCGAAGTATTTGTTTACCATAAATGCTCCGGCAAATGCGATCGTCCACCAAATCAGGTTGTATGCTTTGCGGCCATCGCCCTTTTGCAGTGCTGTGATTGACAGCGCCACGGTGAGGCTGCTGGTGAGCAAAAAAATGGTGTTGATGGCGCCAACGGGCATATTCAGCTCGGCTGAGCCTGCGTGAAATGCCTCAGGATTCAGGTATCTGTATGCAGCATAAACAATAAAAAGCCCACCGAAAAGCAATACCTCGGTAAACAGAAAAAGCCACATACCCATTTTTTTTCCATACGGATCAAAATGGATTACATCGTCGTGCGAAACAGCTTGTGAACTCATATTATGAATTTTGATTATTCTTTTCTAAATACGCTTCATAATCAGTATAATCGTATGGCCCACGTTCCACTTCTGGTGTTTTGTCGAAGTTGTAGAGTGTTGGTGGCGACTGCGTGTGTGTCCAGTCGAGTGTTACAGATCCCCAAGGATTTGTTGGGGCTTTCGGGCCTTTGCGTCCGTTGATCAGGTTAATGATCATGAGGAACAACCCGATAGCAAGAATCCATGATCCTACAGTGGAGATTTGGTTAGGCAGTGTAAACTCAGGCAGGTAGTCATAATACCTTCTTGGCATACCCATCATACCCAGCACAAGCATCGGGAAATAAACAAGGTTAAACCCGATAAAGAGGATTGTAAAGGCGATATTAGCCATTTTTTCATTATACATTCTTCCCCAGATTTTTGGATAGTAAAAGTGGATGGCCCCAAAAAATGCAAAGCCGGTTCCGCCAAACATCACATAGTGGAAGTGACCTACCACGAAATAGGTATCATGAACATGAATATCCGTTGCCAGCGCGCCAACTACCAGTCCTGTTAATCCACCAATCGTAAACAGAAAAATAAATGCAAGCGCATACAAAAGTGGTGTTTTGATATCGATGGATCCTTTGTAAAGCGTAGAGACCCAGTTAAACACTTTGATGGCACTGGGTATGGCCACAAGGAAAGTGAGTATGGAGAAGATTATTCGGGCAGGCCCGCTCATTCCGGATGTAAACATGTGGTGCCCCCAAACGAAATAACCGATGAAGGCAATGGCCAGTCCTGAATAAACAATTACTTTATATCCGAATATGGATTTTTTCACGAATACCGGGATGGTTTCTGAAATGATTCCCATGGCAGGGAGTACCATAATATAAACCGCCGGGTGAGAATAAATCCAGAACAGGTGCTGGTACAATACCGGGTCGCCGCCCAGTGCCGGGTCAAATAATCCGATTCCAAGGGAGCGTTCGGCAACAATCATAAGCAGTGTGATACCAACAACAGGAGTAGCCAATACCTGGATCCATGCAGTGGCGTAAAGTGCCCATGGGAAAAGTGGCATTTTCATCCACGGCATGCCCGGAGCACGCATCTGGTGCATAGTAACAATAAAGTTAATTCCGGTGAGGATGGAGGAAAATCCCAGCACAAAAGCAGCCAGAACGGCAACGGTTACATTGGTTCCTGTTTTTACACTGTACGGTGCGTAAAATGTCCAGCCGGTATCAGCAGGGCCTTCGCCGTAAAGCAAAGTTGCCAGTGCCAGTAATCCGCCAAGCACATAAAGATACCATGAAATAAGGTTTAGTTTTGGGAAGGCCACATCAGGTGCCCCAATAAGCATGGGCAGGACAAAGTTCCCGAAAATAGCCGGGATACCCGGAATGATAAACAGAAAGATCATGATTACGCCATGAAGTGTAAATACCTCATTATAGGTCTGCGGATCAAGGAGGGTTTCGCCCGGGGCAATCAGCTCATAACGCATGATTAAGCCCAGAATGAAAGCCACAACGAAAAATGCACCAACTGCATAAAAATATAGCAGCGCAATCCGCTTATGGTCTTCTGTTACCAGCCATGAGAGAAAACCTCTCTTTTCCTGATAAAAGTTAATATACTCTCTTGGTTGAGGTATTGCAGTCATATCATATAAATTTGTTTAGTTATTAACTTTTGGGTGTAATCTTCTTCTTTTATTGAATATCAAAAACAACAGAAATGTAAGGGCTGCTAGGATAATTATAGTCCCGGAAACTTTGGTAATATTGAAAACATATTTTTTTCCTTCCGGGTCGTAACTGAAACAATAGTTAAGAATCTTGTTGATGGTGGGGCCTGAGCGTCCCTGCTGAGCTTCTACCAGGGCCATTTTCATGTCGAATGGTAAAAAATATGTCCCGTATAGATAGCGGGTGATTTTTCCTTCCGGACTAAGCACCATGATGGCTGCGGCATGTATAAAATCGTCCCCATCGCGCTTAAAGCGGTAGCCCATGCTTTGGGTAAGCCGGGCAATGTTGGTGCTGTCGCCCACCATCCAAAGCCACTGGCTTTCATCTATTTCTTTTTTAATCTGTTTTACGTAATTCTTTTTCTTGGATTTTGCCAGCTGATAGGTTTCTTTCTCGTTGAAACTTACAGTAAGCACCTGGTAGTCTTTTCCCAGTTCCATGTCTGTTTTTCCGATTACATCGGCAACGCCGTCCAACAACGGGCTGCATATTCCGGGACAGGTAAAGTAAACCAGTGTGACTACAGTGGGTTTGTCGATGAGTGATTTGAAATTAACCTCTTCACCATCTTCGGTGGTAAAGGTTAAATCGTCGGGAACATATTCGTCCAGCTTTTCATAAATACCCAGCAGGCTCATCAGTGAATCAGGTGTCATTTCATCTTCCTGGGCAATTGAGAAAATAAATGAAAAGGATAGAATAAAGGTTAGAAAATACTTCATTTTATGAGAAAAAGTCTTGTTTTAGTTATTACCATGGGCGACAAAATTAAAATTTAATTGCTTTTTCGTACCCTAATACTGTGTTGCACTCCAATTAAAAATTGTTAATGACATGTTAAAAAATAGAAAGGTCAATTCACTAAATGATATTGAGTTGATGTGAACAAAATAACACAGATTAATCTGATTTAACAACCAGAATATCTAATTTATATGAACTCTAAACCTGATCTCAAAAATCAGTCCTTCCATTTATTATAACTCACTATCTCCTCAAATTCCTTTCTTCCTTTGTTAGGTTGTTTGATATAATCAGGATACCCAATAGAAATCAATAATCCTATGGTTTTTTTCGAAGGGATGTTCAGTAGTTTTTTTATTGCCTTTTCGTTGAACCATCCCAGCATGCAGGTACCCAGGCCGAGTTCTGTGGCTTGCAGACAAAAGTGTTCGGCGGTAATGCCAATGTCTATGAGCGGATATTCCTTGTTTTTTATGGCACCACCAATTTGTGTGATCATTTTCGGTTTTTCCATGATGACAACTGCAATGGCTGTAGCATTGCTAACAAATTTGTTGAAAGCAATTACCTTGTTGTAAGTCATTTCGGCAACTTCTTTAACAAGTTTCGGATTGTCAACAATAATAAAATGCCAGGGTTGCGAATTGCATGCAGAGGGTGCAAGTCTTGCCGATTCAACACATTGTTCAAGCTTTTCTCTTTCAATGGGTTTGTCGGTATATTTCCGGGCACTGTACCTCGATTTTACAAGATCAATAAATTTCATGCGTCAAAAGTAGAATAATTGAACTTTGGATAAACAATTTGCTTTTGAGGTGGTTTGCTTTGGCGAACGAAGAGACTTGAGAGACTTGAGCGAACGAAGAGACTTGAGAGACTTGAGAGAACGAAGAGACTTGAGAGACTTGAGAGAACGAAGAGACTTGAGAGACTTGAGAG
>CAYNDN010000036.1:16176-17095 GCA_964395075.1 uncultured Lentimicrobiaceae bacterium
AACGAAGAGACTAAAGCGAACGAAGAGACTTGAGAGACTTGAGCGGAAAAGGCGAACAAAGCGACTGAAGGGACTTGAGAGACTGAAGCGAATTAGGCGAACGAAGCGAATGAGGCGACTGAGGGAAGTGAGCGAAATATTTGATTTGACGATGTAGTTGGATTGAGTGATAAATGTGATGAATTACGCGTTTTGAATTACGTGTTACGAATTAGGAATATAGAGTTACGAATTTATGCCATAGGCATCCCTTCGCTCGGCATTATTTAACTTTCTAACCAATAAAAAACAGGTGTCAAGAAAACTCGAATTTACGGAATCCCCCATCGGGCAGCTCATCAGGAAACTGGCCATTCCTACAAGTGTTGGGTTTTTATTCAATACCATGTTCAATGTGGTGGATACCTACTTTGCAGGAGAAATTTCCACATTAGCCCAGGCAGGGCTGGCCATCTCGTTTCCGGTATTTTTTATTATTGTATCTGTGGGAATGGGTATTGGTACAGGTACAACTGCGCTGATCTCCAATGCCCTTGGCATGCGTGATGAGGAAGCCGCCAAATTGTATGCCCGCCAGGCACTGGTTTTTGGTTTTGTGCTTTCGGTGGTGCTGGCTGTGATTGGCTATATTACAGTTCCCTATCTTTTCAAGTTTATGAACGCCGAAGGAGAAACCCTCCAGATGGCATTGGAATACATGCAGGTTATCCTGGTTTGTACAGTAACATTTCTCATCAATGGAATTTTGAACGGGATACTCTCTTCGAGAGGCGATACCAAGTCGTTTCGCAATTTCCTTGTAGTAGGTTCTGTTTTAAATATTGGGCTTGACCCGCTGTTTATGTACGGCGCTTTTGGTATTCCCGGGATGGGTATTGCCGGTATAGCCATGGCAACCGTTGTAATACAGGCTGGCGGG
>CAYNDN010000037.1:0-2410 GCA_964395075.1 uncultured Lentimicrobiaceae bacterium
AAGAACTCACGATTCGTAAAAAAGTCAATGCATAAACAAATCAATATCTGCCAACATCCATGCCTCGGTCATCTGCACGGGTATTACTGCCACCAGGTTTCTGCATGCTTCAGGATTATTCTGCGCTTTATTAAATGCCGGAGTAATCTTAAGCTTCGTTACCTTTTCGAGGGATCGGGCATCAGCATCGCAATGCACACATATAACATGAAACCAGTGATACTTTGTTGTAATTCTCTCAATCTTTTCGCTGAATTTATCTGCTTTATCATAAAGGTGTACCGGTTGATACATCTCGATGTCGAGATCACTTTTCATCAATTCATATTCGAAAGTCCGTTCAATGATCCGCCCTAAAAAACGCTCATCGGTACTTCCTTCGGTGGTAAAACCAATTTGAAGAATATTCATGACTTATTTTCAAAACCCTGTGTTTCTAAATATTTTTTTACCTCCAGATCCGTCATCTGCATTTCGTTTTGGGTGACGAAATCGAATTCTAACTGCGCATTACTCTTGCTAACCGGTAGTATTTTTGTAGCTTTAAACATCAGGTTTTGCCCATCGACTTTTAGTTTATTCGTAATCAATTTGGAAAACCAGACCGAAACATTATCCATAAGCTGCAGGTTTTTAAAAACGTTGCCGACAAATACCGCTGAGTGTGTATTTACGATGACCTGACGGATGGGAAACCCCACATCATCCTTATCAAACAAATCAGTTGACAATCCCTGCAAAAGATCAATCATAAGGCTAATGCGATAGGGATGAATGCCGTTTTCAGGTTCCTCAAAGCAAAGTGTTCCTTTATTTTTTGGATCAAATTTCATCACGCATAAAATGAGCAACCGCAATGTGCCTTCCGACAATACTCTGGAAGAAAACACGCGTCCGTCATCGCTTATCAGGTTGATAACAAATTTATTTTCGGCCTTATCTTCGGTCACATCAACCTTTGTGAAATTTGGAAGAAGATTGCCCAATTCTCTGGAAATATCCTTCAATATCTTTTCATCATCTTGCTTTAATCTATAAAGGGCTGCCGCAAGGTTACCACCATTTTGAGTTAAAGTATCAGAAGCTGTTCTTGGACTTGGTTTACTAAGTTCTTCTGGATTTAGTTGTAGAAACCGCCAATTCATCATTTCATTTTTAGCAGCGAATACGTGCGGGAAATCAACGCTGTTGATACTGCTCAATAAAGTTTGTGATACATTTTGAGCCAAAATGATTTTACCTTGCCCCGGCTTTCCATCCTGTGGAATTTTGATTACTAATTTGTTTTCCTTTTCCTCTGTTTTAATATAAGGAACACCTCTTCTTCCAAACACTTTAGGTCTCCAACTTTCAAGTATAGCTTTTCTGATATGTTTTCTTACCCATTTATCTTCTTGATGTTTTATAGGTTGAAGAACCTCCTTAGTAACAAATAAATCATCAAACCCCTTCGAATTTCTCTGCCTTTGGATTTCTAATTCATACCTAAGCCTGGTATATTTCAATTTTGCCAGCCCTCCCCAATTATCCTTAATTTCGTAATCGAGAAGCATTTCAGCAGCAAAACTCATTCTTTGAGCATAATTTCCATTAGCCAGTTGCGAAAACTGTTCAATGGCATCTCCCCGGAGATTCGTGCTGTTGAATGCAGTTTTAATGTCTGTCTCTGCCAGCCTGGACAGTAATTTCAATGCATCGAACAAATTGCTTTTTCCTGATGCATTTGCCCCTGCCACAACCGTAAAAGGGGTAAATTCCATTATGAAGTTGTGGAAAGTTTTAAAACCGTTGATCTCAATTCGTGTAATCATAGTTTTTCATTGATCTTGCCGGATTAAAAAACAGCAAAATGATTATTTGTACAAAGCTACCGTAAATCCGTAAATGTACAAACTATCTATTACTTTTGCCCGCAAATTCCAATGCTTTGAATCCACTCAAACGACTGGCAGGACAAACGGCTATTTACGGGCTGAGCAGCATTGTGGGCAGATTGCTTAACTACCTGCTGGTACCGCTCTACACCCGTGTGCTCATCACCTCTGATTATGGCGTTTACACAGAGATGTACGCCTGGGTTTCAATTTTGTGGGTCATCCTCACCTATGGCATGGAAACCACTTTTTTCAGGTTTTCGGAAACCGAAAAGAACAACCAACGGGTTTACAGTACATCGTTGTTGTCGCTTTTTGGAACTTCAATTATTTTTCTGCTATTGGTTTTGGGGAGCTCCGGTCCCATTGCCAAATGGCTGGGCTATGCCAACAGCACGCACTATGTTGTTTATTTTGGGTTGATCCTCACTTTTGATGCCATCGCTGCCATACCTTTTGCACGCCTGCGTCAGCAAAACAGGCCAATCCGGTTTGCGGTCATTAAACTACTCAACATCGGGCTGAATATTGGCTTC
>CAYNDN010000037.1:2420-17026 GCA_964395075.1 uncultured Lentimicrobiaceae bacterium
TTCAACCTGTTCTTTATCCTGATTTGTCCTTACCTGCTAAAAACACAGCCTGATTCAGCCATTGGCGGTATGATTGCCTCATTTTTTAACCCCAACGACCTGGTAGGGTATATTTTTATCTCCAACCTCATTGCCAGTGCAGTAACCCTGGTTTTTTTACTCCCGGAATTGTGGCTTAAAAAAGTTGTGTTCGATTTCGGCATCTGGAAACACATGTTGGCCTACACCTGGCCGCTGATGATCGTTGCCATTGCCGGTTCCATCAATTTGTCAATGGATAAAATCCTGCTGTCAAACTTACTGCCCGGAGCCAGCGAGGAAGAGATCATGTCGCAGGTTGGGATTTATGGTGCCTGTTACAAGGTTTCGATCATCATGACCCTTTTTGTGCAAACCTTCAGGTATGCCGCCGATCCGTTTTTCTTTGCGGAAGCCGGCAAATCAGATTCCCGGAAAATATACGCCGATGTGCTGAAATATTTTACCATTGTTACATCGCTGCTTTTCCTGGTAACCACACTCTACCTCGATTTCGTGATTCGTTTTATTGGCGAAAATTATCGGGAAGGCCGGGAAGTAATCCCCATCCTGCTGATGGGCAATCTGTTTTTGGGGATTTTTTATAACCTCTCTTTCTGGTACAAGCTTACCAATAAAACCATTTATGGCGCACTATTATCCTTAATTGGAGCATCAGTTACGATTTTACTAAACGTTATCCTCATCCCCAAAATCGGTTATTTTGGATCGGCCTGGGCATCTTTCACAGCCTATTTTCTGATGATGACACTTTCTTATTTTCTTGGCAAAAAGTTTTTCCCGGTTCCCTACAGCATAAAAAAAATCCTGCTCTACCTTGGGAGTGCGGTTGTTCTTTATTTCATATCAGCCGCCGTAGCCCTCGATGAAGGAATGAAGAATTATTTGTTTTCCACCACGTTGGTAGTTGCTTACCTGCTGCTGATCCTCTTCATCGAAAAAAAACACCTAACCCGTTTACTCCGTTCAGGTTAGTGTCTCAAATTTCAACACATAAAAAATCCCAGCACAATTTTTGGTACTTTTGCACCCCTTTTATAAAAATATGCTGAATGACTGTTAAAATCGTCAATAAATCGCACCATAAGCTGCCGGCTTATGAAACCACTGCATCTGCAGGCATGGATTTGCGGGCAAATCTGGATGAACCGGTAAAACTTGCCTCACTAAACCGCACCCTTATTCCAACCGGATTATTTATTGAACTTCCCGAAGGATTTGAAGCACAGATCAGACCTCGCAGCGGACTGGCTATTAAAAAGGGAATATCGCTTGCTAACACCCCCGGAACGATAGATGCGGATTACCGGGGCGAAATCAAGATCATCGTCATCAATCTCTCAAAGGATGATGTGGAGATTGCAGATGGTGAAAGAATTGCCCAAATGGTGATTTCAAAAGTTGAGCAGGCCGAATGGGTTGAAGTTGAACAACTTGAAGAAACGGAAAGGGGAGCAGGCGGATTTGGGCATACCGGAACGAAATAAGATTTTTTAAATTTACTTTTCATATCAGTAAACAATTTTATCCCTTTGCTGTATGTTAATCAGCAGTAAAATATTGAAAAATAATAAGATGAGAATTTTCAAAATACCGGCATGCTATATTATTGCAATCGTAGGGTTGTTTCTGGCTTCAATACCAGTTTTAGCGCAGGACAGCTCCGATGAACTCAATGAGTTCCAGGAGAAAGAGTTGAAGTCAGCATTTATCGAAGGCAACAAACAAAAGATTCTGGAAAACTGGGATGAGGCTGAAGAACAATTCAGGAAGGCACTGAAAATTTATCCCGATCATGCACCCTCAATGTATGAACTTGCCAGGATTTACAAACAGCAAGGAAGAGTTGAAGATGCGGTTTTACTGGTTGAAAAAGCCATCGAATCGGATAATAAGAATGAGTGGTACTACCTGCAACTCGCTGATTTGTACAGGCAAAATCGGCAATATGAAAAAGTGGCGGAAGTGTTTCAGAAGTTGTCTGAAATGTTTCCTGACAAGCTGGATTACCGTTATGATTTGGCCGGAATGCTCAGCATAATGGGTAATCCTAAAGCTGCCATTGAAATTTATGATGAGATAGAATCAATAATTGGAATTACCGAAGAACTATCACTAAAAAAAAGAACCCTTTATGCCAACCTGGGCAAACCACGCAAAGCTATGGCTGAAGTTGAAGCGCTGGTTGAAGCATATCCGTTTAACACCCGGTATTTGCAAATCCTCGCCGAATTTTATGTTGATAATAAAGATTTTGATAAGGCCCTTGAAATGTATAACAAAGTGGTAGAACTGGATCCTGAAAATCCGTATATTCATGTTTCGCTCTCAGACCTATACCGCAAAAAGGGCAACGAGGCAAAAGCACATGAAGAACTTAAACTTGGTTTTGCCAACCCGGAATTGAACCTGGATTCAAAAATCCAGATATTAATAACCTACTACACTTTTGATCAATTATTTAACGAGAAAAAAGATCAGGCGATTGAACTTGCCGGGATACTCAATGAAGCGCATCCCGGGGATCCAAGGTCAATGTCGCTTTACGGTGATTTGCTCTACCGCTCGGGAGCGTTGGAAAAATCACTGGAAATTATCACCGAAGTACTCGAAATTGATGAAAGTAACTATGGCATCTGGGAGCAAAAACTATTCATCGAAAATGAACTCAGAATGAATCAGCAACTTGCTGAAACCAGCACAGATGCAATAGAACTTTTCCCGATGCAGCCGCTGCCATATCTTTTTAACGGTTTTGCCAATTATCAGCAAAAAAACTATGAAGCAGCCCGCAAATCGCTCGAATCCGGATCGAAACTGGTGGTAGCCAACGATAGGCTCAGAGCACAGTTTTATAGCACGCTGGGAGATATTTACAATCAGTTGGGAAATCATGAAAAATCCGACGAAAATTATGAATTGGCACTCAAGCTGAATCCTAATGATGCTTATGTTTTAAATAACTACAGCTACTATATTTCATTACGGGGCGAAAACCTCGAAAAAGCCAGGGAGATGGCAAAGCGTGCCAATGATATCGACCCCAACAGTCCATCCTTTATGGATACTTATGGTTGGGTTTTGTATAAACTGGGCGAGTATGAAGCAGCTGCTGAGTGGGTGAAAAAAGCACTGGATCATCCGGATAACGATGGTGCCGTATTGCTGGAACATTATGGTGACATCCTTTATAAATTGAACCGAAAAGACGAAGCTCTGGAATACTGGCAAAAAGCAAAAGATAGGGGAGGAGAAGCCTCTGAATTTCTCGACAAAAAAATCAGCGAACAAAAACTTTTCGAGTAACTACCATTTACAGTATAAAAAATGAATATTAGAAATCAGGTAATTTTTATTTTGCTCGCAGTTCTTATCGGGAGCATTTCGGCATGCAAGAGTAAACGGGCTGCAATCAAGTCGCCCATCAGGGAAGAAGGTGCTGAATATCTTTTTACTAAGCTTAAAGAAAAAGAACTAAAGTTCCACACTTTTGAGGCAAAGTTTACCATCGATTACAATCAAAACCGAACCTATCACGATTTTAAAGGACAAATCAGAATGGTAAAAGACAGTGTGATCTGGGTTACCTTTAACCAGGACCTTGGTATTGAAATTGCCAGGGTAATGATCACGCAGGATACAGTGAAGTTTCTTGACCGGTTTAATAAACAATACCTTATCTCCGACTATAATTTCATCAATAAATTTTTAAACACCAACATCGATTTTGGCATTTTACAGTCTATCATCCTGGGCAACGATTTTGAATATTACGATATGGTACAGTTCAAAGCATCAGTTGACGGAGCGCATTACAAGCTAAGCACTGCGGGGCGAAGTAAACTCAAAAAATATATACGAAACGTTGAAGACTCCGAAAGAATTTTTCTGCAGAATACCTGGCTCGATCCCGAAACGTTTAAGATCGTTCAGGTGAAACTCAAAGAACTCACAAAGGATAGCAAAAAACTCACCGCTGAATACTCAGGTTTTAATACTTTGAATTCACAGCTATTCCCTAATGAAATCAACTATCGTATTGAAGCAGATGATGCCATTAACATAAAAGTTAAGTTTAGCAGAATTACCATGAACGAATCATTGAGGTTCCCATTTAATATTCCATCAAAATATACTTCTGCTAAATAAATTCTAATTACTTTTGAACCATGATAACCAATGGTTTGAAATATATGTTTGCAACATCATTCCTTATATTATTGCTGGCAAATTCCCCTGTTTTGCATGCTCAGCAGGATGCGCGACAACTTGAAAAACAGAAGAGCAGGCTGGAAAAATCCATTGAATATGCCAATTTTCTGATTGATGATGCAAGAAAAGAAAAAACGAATACCCTGCAGGATTTGGCTCTTTTGAAAACAAAAATCGGCCAAAGAGAAAAGTTAATCGGAAACTACCTGAATGAGCAAACCCTGATTTTTGATACCATCTTCGCCAAAATGCTGCTTATCAATGGAATCGTTGAAGAACTCAACAGACTAAAAGAAGAGTATGCACGCATGATCAACAGTGCTTATCTAAATCATAACATCTACAAAAGATTAGTTTATGTTTTGTCAGCAGGTGATTTGAATCAGGCATATTCGCGGTTTAATTATTATAAATATTATGCAAGGCAACGAAATGCGCAAATTGAGCATATCAAAACAGTAGAGGCTGATTTTTTTGCAGAGGTAGATCAACTTGAAGCCAAAATTGACAGAAATCAGCAATTGATTGCTAACCTAAATACCGAATACCAGCAGTTGGAGGCCGAGTTGGGCCTAAAAAGCAACATGATTTTTAATTTAAATGCCAGAGTTGAGCAACTTATTGCCGAGCAAAAACGCAATAAAGTGTCAGCAAATAAACTCGAAAATGAGATCAGACAAGTAATCATTGATCAAGATCAAGGTAGGGCTACCGCATCTTCAAGCCCCGAATTTATTGATTCACCTTCGCTTGAAGGTCTGGAGTTATCTAACGGGTTTAACGAAAATTGCGGTAAGCTTCCCTGGCCCCTTCACCGTGCAATAATCTGCTCTGGATTTGGTGAACAATCGCACCCTGAGCTTGCCGAAATTAAAATCAAGAACAATGGTATCAACTTCCTTACCCATGAAAATGCAGTGGCTTGTGCAGTGTTTAAGGGAAAGGTTACACGTGTACTTTCAGTACCCAATTTTAATCATGTTGTGATATTGCGACATGGCGAGTTTTTAAGTGTTTATTCAAATCTTGCCGAAGTTTTTGTTGCCCCCGGCACGTATATTGACACAGCAGGGGAAATAGGCATCGTTTATACAGATGAGGAAACCCTGAAAACAGAACTACATTTCGAAATCTGGAATGGTAAACAGATTCAGGACCCGACAAAATGGATTGCTTCCGTCAGCAGTAAATCCACCAGCCAGACAAATGCCCCTTGATTTGGTGTAATACCCAACCTGGACAAGCCAAAACCAACAACGGAGATATATTTTAAACATGTATCATATTATGGCTTACCTAACCAGCCGTATTCATAAATATTTATTTTTGAATGTCTAAATTTTTCTGGATTTTTTTTTATAGAAGCATTTAATATCTCAAAACCCACGCTCTAAAGGACGTGGTAACATCATTTAATATTTTGTGAATTAATCAGTCTCACAAAAAGGGGGTTTTTCCTATTAGCGGAATACATTAAGTTTGGACTGTTACCAGGCAATTTTATGTTTTCTATCTTTTTTTGACGCTTGAAGGTCCTCCTCCGTCGTACGCTTCAAGGTCGATCATTACGATGACCTTCGATCGTCCGCAGGGCATCGAAGCGTCAAAAAGATGATAAAAGCTGCTAAATGTAATGTGTTGTTTTTAATGGAATTGCGGCATTGTGTATAAGGTAGGCTAAATAGTTTTGTATTGTTAAACATTCTTAAAGAAACACATATTTGAATATCTGTTTTTCGGGTAAATTAAATACATTCAGCAGGAATTATCGGCAATAATCTTTACTTAACTATTATCATCCAGTGCTTTAGGGTTTCGTGTTAAAATACAAATCCAACGGCCACTTCACTTACAATAATTAACAACCTGATGCGAAGCCGCTTATTTACTTGACTTCAGGGGCTTATGGTATTATCTTTGCACCCCTTTTTCGGAAAATATTTTTTACCTACTTGAATAATATGAAGCTTTCTCAATTCAGATTTCATCTCCCTCCTGAACTTATTGCTAAAGAGCCGGTTGAAGACAGAGACAAATGTCGTATGATGGTGCTCAATCGTGAAAAGAAAACCATTGAGCATAAAAACTTTACCGACATTCTCGACTATTTCGAAGACGGTGATGTTATGGTGCTCAACAACACCAAGGTATTTCCTGCCAGGCTATATGGCACCAAAGAAAAAACCGGTGCACGCATCGAAGTGTTTCTGCTGCGCGAATTGAACCAGGAAACCCGCTTATGGGATGTTTTGGTTGACCCTGCCAGAAAAATCAGGATAGGAAATAAACTCTATTTCGGTGAGGATGATGCCCTTGTGGCCGAGGTAATCGACAATACAACTTCACGGGGACGAACACTTCGCTTTTTGTTTGACGGACCCTATTTTGAATTTAAAAAAACGCTTCAACAATTAGGAAAAACGCCGCTACCAAAAACCATCGAAC
Source organism: uncultured Lentimicrobiaceae bacterium (assembly GCA_964395075.1). GTDB lineage: Bacteria > Bacteroidota > Bacteroidia > Bacteroidales > 4484-276 > SABY01. Next base: position 9,117 of record CAYNDN010000037.1, read on the forward strand.
GTGAAATTAAGCCTGAAGATGAGGAGTGGTACCAAACCATTTTTGCAAAACATGAAGGTGCTGTTGCTGCACCTACTGCCGGACTGCACTTTAGCCGCGAACTGATGAAGCGCCTGGAACTTGAAGGTGTGAATTTTGCAGAAATCACCCTGCATGCCGGGCTGGGTAACTTCAGGCAAATTGAAGTGGAAGACCTGTCGAAGCACAAAATGGATTCGGAAGAATTGCTTATCGATGAGCGCGCCACCGAAAAGGTAAATACAGCCATCGACAATCGCAAAAAAGTTTGCGCCGTTGGAACAACAGTGATAAAAGCCATGGAATCCTCGATGACCATATCGCGCCATCTGAAGCCTTTCGAAGGCTGGACTAACAAATTTATTTTTCCGCCTTACGAAATCAAGCTGGCCAATGTGATGGTTACCAATTTCCACCTACCCATGTCGAGCATGATGATGCTGGTATCAGCATTTGCCGGGTATGATTTTTTGTTGAAAGCTTACCGCGAAGCCATCGATAAAAAGTACAGATTTTTCACCTATGGCGATGCAATGCTCATTATTTAATTTGATACATTAAAAGAAATCATAAATTTGAAGGGCTGTTTTATTCAATCAGCCCTTTTTTATGGATAAGTCAAATCAAAAATCGGTAGTTATCGTAGCCGGGGGTATGGGCTCACGAATGAAAACCGACCTCCCGAAACAATTCATCGAAATAGCCGGCAAGCCTGTGCTTATGCATACCATCCTGAAATTTTACCACTGTTTCCAGGATATCCAAATCGTTGTAGTTCTGCCTTTTGAACAAATTGAAACCTGGAACCGGCTCATTTCGGAGTACCGTTTTACAATTCCGCACCAGATTGCCCCCGGAGGAACTGAAAGATTTTATTCTGTAAAAAAGGGACTTGCCATGATTCAGGATACCGGCGTTGTGGCTATTCACGATGGGGTTCGGCCACTGGTTTCTGAAAAGGTTATCAAACAAAGTTTTCAGGCTGCGCAAAAGTCAGGTGGGGCCATACCGGTAATCAGGCCTGCCGAATCATTGAGAAAAATATCAAAAAATGAAAATTTGCCTGTCAATCGAAACGATTACAGGTTGGTACAAACACCTCAGACCTTCCAGACAAAACGCATCAAAAAAGCCTACGAACAACCCTACGAAACTCGCTTCACCGACGACGCCACAGTTTTTGAAGCCGCTGGAAATACCATTTCCTTAATTGATGGAAATATCGAGAATATAAAAATCACCCATCCTTTTGACTTAAAAGTTGTTCAATTAATTTTGGCTGACAACCAGGATAAACCAAAACATCTTACAGCGTATAAAAAATAATTCCTTCTTTGGTTTTGGCTCGTCCAGGTTGGCTTACATACTTACAATTTTCAAAAAAATCACTATCCCTTGCCACGTCCTTCACAGGCTAAAATCATACAATCATTCAAACAAAATAAAAAAACCTTCCATCGGGGGTATGTGATGGAAGGTTTTAGTTTTAGGACTTGCATTGTTGAGGAAACATTACTAACCAATCTGCTTTTACGTACATTGCCTCAACAAATTTTATTGCACCACTAACTGTTTTTTGTATAAGGGGTATCCATTTGAGGGGGACAAACGAAATGGGTACGATGAAAATGGATAATTCTGCCTGATAATTCCAGATGGTAACAAACAGAAAGGGATGCAATATTTTAAAGAACGAATGACTTGTTTACTACAAAATCTGGTGCTAAGATAAGTTCGTAAACATAAAAAACCAAATAAACATAAAACACATGTAAATATGTAGCATTGTTCGAAGTGAGCATATTTGATGACGAGCGTTGGGGTTTTTTAAATGAACGTTGGGAATTTGCAAATAAGCGTTAAATGGAAAAAAGATAAAAAATACCCAAATTTGTATTAATTCTAAATAAAAATCGGGTAAAATCTTCCTGATTTGCACAAAATCAACAATCCATAACCGGGTCTTTCGAGGGTGCTTATTGTAGAAATGGTACCCTATTTTTGTAAAAATTTGTTCTTCGGCTTTTAAAAATTCAATCATTTGTTTATTTTTACAGATAATAAGTTTTAAATCAAAATCGAAAGTGAGGTTCAAATGAAAAAGATTTTATTATTGGTGTTTTTTGGTGTACTGATTTTTAGCGGTTGTAACCAGCATCCCGGGGAAGTAGAAGTTGATGTTCAAAAAGAGCGAGATGCCATAAAGCTTGTTCTCGAAAAATATGCCATAGCCAACGAAAATCAGGATATGGCAATGCTTGAGGAAATTTGGTGTCCTTCAGAGCAAATTGTCAGCTTTGGTACTGAGTCGGGTGAAAAGCTTGTTGGTTGGGCAGAAATTAAAAAGGCTGTCGAATCACAATTTGGTCAGCTAAGCAACACATTTATTTCGTATCGCGACCAGATAATCGAAGTTAATGAAACGGGCAACACAGCCTGGTTTAGCGAAATCATCAATTACAATTTCATCCGCAATGGCGAGGCCCACAGCTACGAAGGCTTACGCTACACCGGTGTTTTGGTAAAAAAAGATGGTAGCTGGCAACTTGTTCAAACCCACATGTCGGTGCCTGAGAGGCCAAAAATTAAGTAACAAAAAAAAGCTGTTTCAAATTTGAAGCAGCTTTTTTTATATATTTTAAAGCCAAACTACCATATCCACGAATCGCAATTCACTAAAAACCAAAGCACTGCTAATTGTTTTAGTGTGATCTTTTTTATTGTATTACAACAATTAAATTATTTTGTGAATTACGCATACTATATTCAGATATCCTGATTTCTGGTAAAAGCTAAATTGCACCTTCAAATTGTTTCAGGAAACGGATGTCGTTTTCGAAGAACAGCCGCAAGTCGTCAATTTGATATTTGAGCATGGTAATTCGTTCGATGCCCATTCCAAAAGCAAGGCCGGTGTATTCTTTGCTGTCGATATTGCTACTTTCCAATACGTTGGGGTCAACCATTCCGCAACCCAGTATTTCTACCCATCCGGAATATTTACAAATTTTGCATCCTGCTCCCCCACAGATATTGCATGAAATATCCATTTCGGCTGATGGTTCGGTAAATGGAAAGTATGAGGGTCTGAATCGCACCCTGGTGTCTTTCCCAAAAAATTCATGGGCGAAATAAAAGAGTGTTTGTTTCAGATCGGCAAAAGAAACATCATGGTCGATGTACAAGCCTTCAACCTGGTGGAATATGCAGTGTGCCCGTGCTGAAATGGCTTCGTTTCGGAAAACCCTTCCCGGTGCTACCACGCGGATTGGAGGATTCTGGCTTTCCATCACACGTACCTGAACCGAAGATGTGTGGGTTCGTAATGCAATGCGTTCCAGCGGTGGCGTTTTATTATCGCTGATAAAAAAGGTATCCTGCATGTCGCGTGCCGGATGTTCTTCAGGGAAATTCAGGGCAGAGAAATTGTGCCAGTCGTTTTCGATTTCAGGGCCAACTGCCACTGTGTAGCCTATCCTGCTAAAGATATCCAGGATTTGTTTCCGAACTATCGATAGCGGATGGCGTGTGCCTAAATCCCTGAATTGTGCCGGACGGGTCAGGTCCTGATCTCTGTCGGTGGCATCGAGGCTTTTCTGCGAAATTTCCTCTTTCAGGTTATTCAGCTTATCCTGGGCTTTGGTTTTGAGATCATTTAAAACCCTGCCCATTTCCTTGCGGTCTTCTGGAGGCACGGATTTAAAATCTCCGAACAATGCCGGTATTTTACCTTTTTTACTTAAATAAGCTATCCGGTATTTTTCAAGTTCCTCAAGTGAACCGGTCGAAAAACTTTCGACCTCCTGCATTATTCTGTCTATTTTTTCTTTCATGTTAGTGGTAAGTCAAATCAAAAATAATCGGGGTATTATTGTGCAAAAATGGCTGGGTTATTCAATAATTTCGATTGTCATTTTCACATCATTCACCGGGCGGTCGCCGGGTTTTGTTTTTACGGCGGCTATTTTATCAATCACATCATACCCGTCAGCTACCTGGCCAAACACGGTGTACCCGCCGTCGAGATGCGGTGCTCCGCCCACAGTGGTATATGCTTTACGTTGTTCTTCGTTGAAGGTGGTTCCATTTTGTTGCGCCATCATGTTGAGGGTGGGATCATTAAAAACCCTACCCTGAACGATGTAAAATTGCGATCCCGAAGATTCTTTTTCCGGGTTAACATAGTCGGGTTGACGTGCTGCTGCAAGTGCCCCTCTCTTGTGAAAATGGTTGGGAAGTATTTCAGCGGGAATTGTGTAACCGGGATCAACCTTCCCGGAGGCATTGTGCCCCCCCTGGATCATGAACTCTTTTATGACCCGGTGAAAAACCGAACCATTATACCAGCCTTCGTTTACCAGTTTTACAAAATTGTCGCGGTGTTTGGGCGTATCATTGTATAAATATCCTTTGATGTCGCCATAATCGGTATGAATAATAAATTTCACGGTTTTTTGCTGGGCAATGGCAATGCTTCCGGTGAGCAGTATCAGTAAGGCGAAAATTGCTATTCTTTTCATGTTTATTTATTTAAAAGTGTTACTGTCATTTCCACATCTTCAACCGGCCTGTTACCTGGTTTGGTTTTTACTGCGGCAATCATATCCACCACCTCAAGGCCATCCACCACTTCGCCAAAAATTGTGTATTGATTGTCGAGGTGTGGAGCACCCCCGATTTTTTGGTATGTTTCTATTTGCTCGGCAGTGTAAAAAGCACCTGTAGCTTGTGTCATTTGGTTAAGTTGCTGGGCATTTACGGGTCTTCCCTGTACAATATAAAACTGTGATCCTGAAGATCTGCGTTCAGGGTTTACTCTGTCAGGTTGGCGGGCCGCAGCCAAAGCACCCTTTTTATGGATATGCTCCGGCAGGATTTCAGCTTCAAGCGTGTAGCCCGGGCCACCATCGCCAAGGCGTTGATCGGGTGGTGCACCTACCGAATTGGGGTCGCCACCCTGAATCATAAAACCATTCATCACGCGGTGAAAAAGTGTTCCGTTGTAAAAACCATTTTCAACAAGCTTGATGAAATTATCTCGGTGTGCTGGGGTGTTATCGTAAAGTAAAACGGTAATGTCGCCAAACTTTGTGCTGATTTTGGCTTTTTGTCCTGGCCGCTTTTCTTCACCATTAGCGGCTTTTGATTTGCCGGGTGCAGCCACCTGTTTATTTTTAACTTCCTTTTTTAGTTCCGGACGTTTGGATTCTTTTTTGTCCGAGGCCTCGTTATTACAGGCAACAAATCCGAAAACAATAACAATTGCCATTAATAATAAATTTCTCAATGTCATCGTCAGTTAAGTTTGTGATTTTGATATTGACTTTTTCTGATTTTTTGCAAATAACGTAATTTTTTTCAAGTGGTTCAGGATGTTTGTTTTGAGGGTAATAAAAGTTTCTCAATGTCTGTTTTAAGCTTCAGGAGTTGATTCTGCCCGGGTTTTCGTTGATGAAATTTTTCCAACTGTTGTAGCTCTTTTGCCCGGTTACTTTTCCCTGGTTAAAATAATGACAAACTGCTACGGCCAATCCATCCGTTGCATCAAGGTAATCAGGAACCTGCTCAAAAGTTAACAGGTTTTGCAACATACCTGCAACCTGTTCCTTGGAGGCGTTTCCATTTCCGGTAATTGCCCGCTTGATCTCACGCGGTGAGTATTCGGTAATCGGGATATCGCGATGGAGTGCAGCGGCCATAGCCACCCCCTGTGCACGGCCCAGTTTTAACATCGATTGTACATTCTTAGCGTAAAATGGTGCTTCGATTGATAATTCATCAGGTTTATATTCTTCCACCAGTGCCAGTGTACGCTCAAAGATTTTTTTCAGCTTTAGTGCATGTCCCTTGTATTTAGCAAGTTTTAAAATTCCCATGGTGATCATTGAGATGTCTTTACCATTAATCTCTATCAGTCCGTAGCCCATAATCACCGTTCCGGGATCGATGCCTAAGATTATTCTGTTGCTGTTCATGAAATGCAAAATTAGGCTTTATTGTCAAGCCTGCATTTATTCATTTATCATGCGATGATTACTTTTTGAACAGATCAGATGAGTGAACTTTAAAAATTAAGGGTGATGCCAAGGCTTGGCATAATGGGCAACTGGCGTACGATATCACCGGAAATCCTGTTTACATAAAATACGTTTTCGCGATCGTAAATGTTTGTTACACTGATATCAACCTGCAGCTTTGAATTTTCGGAAAGGAAAAATATCCGTTTCAGATTGAAGTCCAACCTGTGATAGGCAGGCAATCTCCCCTTATTCAATTCAGCATATTGAATACCTCTCACGCCGTTTTCGGTAACGTAATCCGAATTTAATCCATCGGGGAACAAAAGTTTCTCGTAGTATCCCTGTGTTTGGGTGAATGGAAATCCGGTACCAAAATTCCAGCGCATACTTACCTCCCATTGACTTAAATCGCCAAATGTGTAGGATGCCAGCATGTTGAGGTTCTGGCGGCGATCATAATGCGGATAATACCAAAGTTCTCCATCATATCTTTCAACAAACGCAAATGAATAGGCACCCCATAGGTAGATGCCATTCTTGTTGTATTTCAATGACATGTCGATACCATAAGCACGGCCTTTTTCGATAAGAAAATCCTTCTTCTCGATATCAGGCGTTCCGGATGGTGCATCCTCTTCATCATATATTTTATAGCGGTTGAGGTTGGTTAGCTGTGGAAAATATTTGTAATAGCCTTCAAGGTTTATTGTGAGGGAGCGGCTAAAATCCTGCTCTATGCCGGCAACAAGATGCTGGGATTTTTGCAACTTACTGGTAACTTCTTCACCGTCGAATTCTTCTGGAAGGTTTTCAGGGCCTGACAGGAAGCCATAAAAAAGGTTCACAACATCGCGGTCGGAGCGGGCACTGATAAGGTTTTGCGAATAGAGGCCGGCGGCAAGTTTAAAGCGGGTAACGTCGGAGGCATTATACTTCATGGAGAAGCGCGGCTCCAGCGAAGCCTCCGATAGTGAAGCATACACCTGATATCTTATTCCCGGTTCTATCAGGAATTTTCCGGCCGTGAGCTTATATTTGCCATAGACTGCGATTTCGGTGGTGTTTTCTTCCTGCTCAATACGAGAGCCGGTTTCATTAAAAAACTCAAAATCGGTTGTAAAGCCATTGAGTTCCAAACCCCATTTCAGTTCATCCTTTCCCAGGAAATAGTTAAAATTCAATGCTGCATTAATACCATTGATAGAACTTGTTCTGGGTTCCTCGTTCTCTTCGTTAAGCTGCATTTTATATTGTGAATATGCAATTACACCTTCCAGCAGTATTGGTGAGTTTCCGGGAATAACCACAAAATTGGTACCTCCGCCAAAGGCATCCCAGTTATAATCTGAGATATCCTGATAGTTCACCCTGTCAGTATATCTAAATCCAAACAGGTTTATCTTACTACCGTTTGAACCATTGATGGAAACCTTTCCATACAGATCAAGAAAATTGAATGGCAGCCCATCTTCATTCACATATTCGTAAAAAACCTGGGAGGACTGTTCAAGGTATGAATTTTTGGCCGAAAAAATAAATGAAGCACTTCCGCCACCATTCTCAGATTGTTTTTTCAGCGGGCCTTCCAGCAAAAAGTTTGCCCCAAATGTTGAGGCACCCACTTTTCCTGCAAATCTCTTCTTATTCCCATCGCGGGTAGTAATATCCATTATTGAAGAAATTCGTCCGCCATGATTGGCATTGAATCCACCGGTGTAAATATCGGCATTTCGGATGATGTCAGTTTCGAATACCGAAAACAAACCAATGGAGTGAAATGGGTTGTAGATAACCATCCCGTCGAGTAATACTTTATTCTGGATTGGCGATCCGCCGCGAATATAAAGTTGCCCTCCCTGGTCACCGGTGAAG
>CAYNDN010000038.1:0-5868 GCA_964395075.1 uncultured Lentimicrobiaceae bacterium
ACCAATCACCAATCACCAATCACCAATTACCAATTACCAATCACCAATTACCAATCACCAATAACTAATCACCAATCACCAATTCCTCAGCCTGTTTTCTTCGGCATCCAGCAGTGGGATGGTAACCGTAAATGCTTCATCCGATTTTTCTACATGCATATCCCTGTCGGTTAAAATTTCCAAGCGGTTTTTGATATTATCAAGTCCAATGCCCGAGGAATACGATCCTTTGGCCTTTGGTTGCAGGTTGTTTTTAACCACCAGCGTGTAGTTGCTTTGTGTGTAAATTTCAATAATTAAAGGTTTACGCTGCGAAACCACATTATGCTTCACTGCATTTTCAATTAGAATTTGCAAAGTTAACGGGGGCAGAACCTTGTTCAGGAACCACTCACTGATATTTAACTCAAACTTAATTTTCTCGGCAAACCGCAGGTTAAGCATGAAAATGTAGGACTGTGTAAACTTAATTTCCTCACTAAGTGGCACGATATCAGACTTGCGCTGCTCCAAAATGTATCGGTAAACCGACGACATCTCGTGAACATAATCTGAAGCTGTGTCCTGGTTTTGATGGATCAGCGATGAAAGCGTATTGAGGCTGTTGAAAAGAAAATGTGGATTGATCTGCATCCGCAACATTTCAAATTGTGTTTCGAGGTTCTCTTTCCGATAGCGTTCAATTTCGGCCTGCGAAATTCGCCACTTGTTCAACAGGTGAACCCCGATATCAATAAAAACCAATAGCAATGAAATAAACAAAAAGAATATCCCGATCACAAGTTCATCCATCAGCCTGATAAAACCCGAGGGAAAAATCAGAAGGTTGAAAATGTTTCGGATACCCATAACCATCAACATGACAAAGAACGTAATAGAGATGATCTGCAGATAAAATCTGCCACCCGGCGACCGCTCCCACGAAAATTTCCTGTTCATCCATTCAGCCATTTTAACCAGGCCATACATCACAACAAATGATGTGGCAATGGAAAATAAATAGCTGTATGGATTACCAAACAGTGGGTGGTTCCTGTAAATGAGACTGAAAATTACATCCAACGAAAACTGGAAAAAACATCCGATGAATATCACCAGTAAAATCCATAATAATCGCTGCTTGTAGAGATATTCAAACATATCCTCGGTTACAGGAGTTTTATAACATTAAATAAAAGAACAAAATTGTTAAAAAAATGGCCTCCAATTGCATCGGAGACCATTTTTATTATTCAAAATATTACTTGGTAACTTTACGATAAGCGATCAATTCGCCGCCGCTATAAACTTTAAAGTTGTAGTTGCCTTCCGGAAATCCCGAAATGTCATAGGTTAGCTTTGCGCTTTCCACATCTTTAATGGTACGCAGGTAAAGCAGGTTTCCATATTCATCCGAAACCCTGACTTTTGATTTGGCTTCAGAATTATTGGCAAATCTTACAATAACCTGTTCCTCATTCAACTCTGAAATTGAAGCAATTGAACCTGAAGAATTTTGCAGATATTCAATTGCGTTTTCATCCGATTTGGTAACGCGTGCTGAACATACCACTTCATTTCCTTCAAGCACTTCATAGGTGTAAATACCATCAGGAAGTTCAGAGAGTTTGTGCTTAAAAACCCTGGTACCTGAATTCATGAGGCTTTTGTAGGTTACCATTTCACCTGTGTTGTCATAAATTTTAATTTCTATTTTATTTGGTGAATCGCTATTTAAACGAATGGTAACATCAGTGTCTTCGTTGAGTTTTACAGATGCATTAAAGGCATCCTTTCCGCCTGCAAGTGCTGTAAATGATACGAACACTGCAAGTAATACTGAGGTAATTTTGCTTAAAAATGTTGTTTTCATAATTGATAATTTGTTAGTTAGTACTGATTGAATTATCGCTGCAAATGTATGTGCGAACAATCCGGCCATTCAACAGAAAACCTGTGAATTGTAATTTTTGATGGGTGAATTGCAGATTTAAAAAAGTGAAATTGTTGAAAAGTTGTATTGAACTTTCATTCTCCTGCCCTACCGAAACATTAATTTTACGCTCCATTGTTTTTAACAATCCAGTAAAGCCCTCAAAACGTTATATTTATGAGTATTTCATTAATCAATCATTTCATCCAAACCCGCGCCCCCAAGTGGGCTACCACACAGGCATGGGAATTCTTAGACAATGATCATGTGGTGGATTTTTTGATTCATGATGATGGCAGAACAGCAGAAGCGACGGTATGCGATGGCAAGGACAGATATACAGTTGTGATTAGCAACTTCAGAAACATGAATATTGATGCCCACTGTGAATGTAGTGAAGACCGCCCAAAACTTTGTGCTCATCGGGTTGCAACTTTGTACAGGTTGTTAATTGCACTGGACACATCCCGGTCCATCCCAATACCAAGACGTAAAGTCCCCGCCAGAAATTCATCACAGCCATTGTTGCTGGAAGGTTTTGAAAACCTCAGCCGAAATGCACTTTCAAACTACACTGAGGGAATGAATAACCTTTACACCAGCCATGTTATTCGTAAAATACAGTTGTCAGGTCGGGGATTGTCTTTTGTAATTTCTTCAAGTTACGATGGTTTCGAATACTTAACACAGGTTTATGCAGAGGGTGAAAAGTATTACACCTATTGCAGTTGCGACCAGAAGGTAAAAGTTACCTGCGAACATGAACGGCTGGCTTTATTTACTATGGTAAAAGCCGGCAGAAATGTATTGCAGTATTTTGAACCGGGAAAACAAGCGTCTTTACTAAAGCTGATTTGTGAAAAAAATGACATTCCTGAAAAATACGCCTCCAACTCTTATATTCAAATTGATATAGATGAAGCCAACTTAAAACCGCATGTAACTTTTCAGGGTGCATTGAAGGGGCTTGTGTCTGAGGGGGCACAGATCGGCGAAACAAATTTCTATGATGTCTTCGGGCAAAAACTCAGGCTGGAAAAGAAAAATGTCAGGTCTTTGTTCGATCCGGTCAGTGATAAAAATACTTCAACGGGTTTTGTGTTTTTGTTCTATGGTATTGATGAATTCGATAATGGCATTGCCATTTTATGTGCAATTGCAGGCAAGGCCAATCGCAAAGGCAATAATCTAACTTCCGGAATTCGCGAAATAACGGTAGCTGACATAGCAGGTATAAAAGTGAGTGAGCAGGAGCGCGAAGCCATAATCATTTGCCAACAGTTGGGTAGTGTGGATGATCCTGATGATGTGGGTGATCAGCATGATATTGATTTGCGCTCGCTGCACAAAAAACACAAACATTTCCGACGATTCTTTGAATTGCTCATTGGGCACCCTATGATCTATACGCTAAAAAACGTTGAGTACGGTATTCGTAAAAGTAATCTGGTGCCAATCCGGCTGTCACCCGATTTTATTGAGGTTGGTGCTAAACTTTGTGCTGATGACGATTTCATCAGCCTCGTTCCTGAACTCAAAATTTCAGACCAGGTTTTTGATATCCATGATGAAAACATAAAGAGACGGTCGGATTTCATCTGGGAATATCAACATGAATTGTTTCTGCTGAAAAGTGTTACCATGATCGAGGCCATAAACTTCATTGAACAGGTTGGCATAATGAAATCCCTGAAAACCAGGATAGAGGAGTTTATCTCAAAAATTGTGATTCCCTTTTCGGAGCGTTTCAATATTGAGATTGAAGGCCTGCAGGATTTTGATACCGATGAAACTTTTTTGAAACCCCAAAAAAAACAGGTATTCCTTTCCGAATTTGACGGATATATCCTGTTTACTCCGGTTGTGGTCTACAATCATAAAAAGGAGGCTGAGATTATGACGGGTGGGAATTTCATTGAACATAACAACGGACAGGTTCATATTTTTAAGCGCGATCTGGAATTTGAAAATGAATTTCTGAAATTTCTGCGCAATCTGCACCCGGACTTTATTTACCAGGAACAGGAAAGTGCCATGGCTATCCAGGTGGATGGAATGCTGCAAAACAACTGGTTTTTTGATGCATTTGAGCAGATGAAACAAAACGATGTTGAGGTGCTTGGCCTTCAGAAACTAAAGAGTTTCAACTATTCTCCGTATCGGGCACGGGTAAATACCGGCATAAAATCCGGACAGGACTGGTTTGATGTAAATGTTGAAGTATCGTTTGGCGAATACAAAATTCCGCTGGCAAAGCTTCGCAGGCATATCCTCAACAAAGAGAAGTTTATTCGGCTGGGCGATGGTTCCGTGGGCATGCTTCCTGACGAATGGGTGGAAAAACTCGAAAAATATTTCAGGGCCGGTGAGGTGAAGGATGATGAAATCAAAGTTTCGAAATTGCGATTCGGCATCATTGATGAGCTTTTTGAGAAGATTGATGATACATCAATTTTGCAGGAGCTCGCAGAGAAGAAAAAGTGCCTGGAGTCGTTTACCGAAATCAGCAAGGTACGGAAACCAAATGCCATCAAAGCCAAATTGCGCGATTACCAGAAGGAGGGTATCAACTGGCTTAATTTCCTCAACGAGATGGGCTGGGGCGGTATCCTGGCCGATGATATGGGGCTGGGTAAAACATTGCAGATATTATCCTTACTGGCCGGCATCAAAAATAAACGGCCAAAAACCTCGCTGGTGGTTGTTCCTACAACATTGATTTTTAACTGGCAAAACGAAATCCAAAAGTTTTATCCCACACTTAAAGTATTGTTTTATTACGGTTCCAAACAAGCCCGCGAAACTGAAAACTTCAAAAACTATAACCTCGTTGTTACCACTTATGGTCTAATGGTCAACGATATAGAAGAACTCAGCAAAGTAAAATTCAATTATGTTATCCTCGATGAATCGCAGGCCATCAAAAATCCTTTGTCGAAACGCTATAAAGCCGCCTGCCTGCTCCAGGGTAAAAATAAACTCACACTCACAGGCACGCCTATCGAAAACAATACTTTTGATTTATTTGCGCAAATGTCCTTCGTAAACCCCGGATTTTTAGGCACGCAAAAATCATTTAAAGACCACTATTCATCGCCCATCGACAAAGACAAAGATGCCGGCAGGGCTAACGAATTGAGAAAAATAATTTCTCCGTTTGTTCTGCGCCGAACCAAAGAGCAGGTAGCCACTGAATTGCCACCCAAAACCGAGGATGTGATTTATTGCCAGATGGATCGCCCGCAGCGTGAAGTTTACGAACAATATAAAATGAAATACAGGGCCTACCTGCTCAATAAAATTGAAAAGGACGGCATGGGCAAAACTAAAATGTCTATCCTCGAAGGATTGCTTAAACTGCGCCAAATATGTAACAGTCCGCAACTGATGGGCAAAGATGCGAACGTTACCGATGAGTCCGTTAAACTGGATGAGATGATGCGGCAGATCAACGAAAAAACCGGAGCGCATAAGATCGTGGTTTTTTCGCAATTTGTTAAGATGCTGAAAATGATCGAGAAGGAACTGCAGCATGAAAACCTGATTTATGAATATTTTGATGGTAGCTCATCGCAGAAAAAACGCAGGGAAAGTGTTGAGCGATTTCAGCAGGATGAAAAATGCCGCATCTTCCTCATCAGCCTGAAAGCAGGCGGCACTGGCATCAACCTCACCGCTGCCGATTATGTTTATATCTTCGATCCCTGGTGGAACCCTGCTGTTGAAAACCAGGCCATCGACCGTACCTACCGCATCGGACAGGATAAAAAGGTTTTTGCTTACCGCATGATATGCAAAGATACCGTGGAGGAAAAGATCATGAAATACCAGGAGCAAAAAAAAGCCCTCGCCGCCGACATCATCCGCACCGACGAAAGCTTTGTGAAGCATCTGGACAAGGAAAGTATAATGGAACTGTTTGGGTAATGATAAGTTTTTTCGCGAACCGGACAATT
>CAYNDN010000038.1:5878-16939 GCA_964395075.1 uncultured Lentimicrobiaceae bacterium
CAATTAATTTCAGATAGCCTGCACCGATCCTTCAAGGCCAGATGTGAGAACGATGATATGTCGATTGTACAGCTTTGAAATTGCAACGAACCAGGTATCTAATTTTTAAAAATAACATTTCCTTTTGAACCTTAATAGAAAAACGATTCTCAAAGTAAACTTCCGGCTTTTATATAAAAATAAATAACATTAGCTTTTGATTGAAAAAATCCCTAATTTTGTGTTGGAATTTCTGAATTGTTAGTTTTCTAAGCTTACAACTCTAATATTGCCTGACGACTTGGATAAACCAAAACATGTTACATACTATAAAAAGTAATTCCCTCTTTGGTTTTGGCTTGCCCGGGTTGGGGTTTGTTGAAATTGGTGCAGATTCTTTTAAACTCCTTGAATTTATTGTTTGCATAAATACCCTATCTTACAAATAGCTGCACTTTAACACTACTAAACGTATATATTTTATGCAAATATTTTGATACCACAAACACATACCTGCATGACCATTTGTTGGAACATCTTCCGGCAGGACATAGCATACTATTAGTCAATCGAAGTATTGGAAACATGGAATTTTTGTTAAATAAACCTAATTTAAAACCTACGCTTATGAAAATTTTTACAAAAATGCTGATGATATCAGCAATCGTTATGGCAGTATTTCTGCCTGAAAAGCTCACAGGGCAAGACATTCAAAGCCCAACTCCTGTTGTGGATGAGCCGGTGTATTTCGACATCACCCCTCCCCTAACAGAAATGACACCAACCAATACCCCAAGCCGTATTAAATCGCTCAACAAAGAAGGCGGAAAAAGAGATTATCCATTTTACAAATATGAAGGTGAGGATCCGGTTTGGCAAAAGGAACATGGATCAAATGCCTTGACTGATGATATAGGACTGGTTTTCGAGGGAACCCCACTTCTATCTGGCCTGGCACCATCAGACGACAATGGGGATATCGGGCTGAATCACTATGTTCAAACCGTCAATTCAAAATTAGAGATATACGATCGCGAGGGCAATACTGTGTATGGCCCGGTAAATATCAACACACTCTTCAACGGTATCCCCGGCGGAGAAACCAATAATGGTGATCCGATAGTATTGTATGATCAGGAAGCAAACCGCTGGATGATTTCCCAGTTTTCGATTGGGCTGGATACCAAATACATCCTGATAGCCGTATCGCAAACCTCCGACCCTACAGGCAGTTATTACCGCTGGTCTTACTCCTGGGGTTCATCAGTACCCGATTATCCGAAGTTTGGCGTTTGGCGCGATTCATATCTGATGGGATTAAATTGCGGAACAGAAGACATCGTTGCTTTTAACAGAAGCCAAATGATTGCCGGCAATGCAACAGCCCAGGTTGTGAAGTTTGATAATCCATGGCGCCCGAATAGTGGGTTACATTGTGTGCAGCCTCTCGACAACGACGGTACGTTTGCGCCGGCCGGTACTCCGGGTCATTTTATTACAATAAACGACAATGCCTGGGGTGGAAGCGATCAGCTCTGGATTTATGAGTTGAATGTAAACTGGGTAATACCATACTTCTCCACCTTTAACCGTGTTCAACAATTGAATGTTGCCAGTTTCGACAGTAACTTTGGCGGAACCTGGGATAACATCCCCCAGCCCGGTACTACTCAAAAACTGGAATTACTGCCACAGGTATTGATGTACAGGGCTCAATACAGAAACTTCGGATCATACGAATCCATTGTCTGCTGTCATGATGTGGATGTAAACGGTAGTGATCATGCAGGGATCCGCTGGTATGAACTCAGAAGATACAGTGGCAACTGGTATATTTATCAACAGGGAACCTATGCTCCTGATTCACATCATCGCTGGATGGGAGGCATTGCACAAAACGGATCAGGAGAAATAGCCCTGGGCTACACAATATCCAGCAGTAGCATTTATCCATCCATTCGCTATACCGGACGTAAGCCCTCTGACCCGCTTGGAACAATGGGTTTTGCAGAAGGAATTATTCATACCGGTTCTAATTCTCAGACTTCAGGAAACCGTTGGGGAGATTATACCAGCATGTCAGTTGATCCGGCGAACGATAAAACATTTTGGTACACATCTCAATATACCATAGGAGCCTATTCATGGCGGACCAAAATAGCTGCTTTTGAATTTGATGGATACTGCGAGGCCAGTTCAAGCAGTTGTGATGAATACATTGCCCGTGTAGAAATTGGCTCCATTGATAATTCATCAGATTGCGACAATTATCGCGACTATAGTTATTTATCTACCGAAATGCCTGTAAATGGAAGTGAAACTATAGAAGTTACCAATGGCTCTTCATCTTATACATCTGACCAATGCGGAATATGGATCGACTGGAATCAGGATGAGGATTTTTACGATGCCAACGAAGAAATAACAGTTTCCGGCACTCCGGGAACCGGACCTTATACCGCAACCATCAGTCCGCCGGTGGGAGTCACTACCGGCGACTATAAAATGCGCATCCGGATAACCTATACCGGAGATGTTGAACCATGTGGAACCACATCATGGGGCGAGGTTGAAGATTATACAATAACATTAACCGAGGCTGTTCCAAACATCTGGACTGGAACCTTCAATCACTACTGGCACCAGGCCAGTAACTGGTCGCTCGGGCATATCCCAACAAGTATCGAACCGGTAGAAATTCCCAATGTGGGCTATCAACCGGTGTATGTGGATTATTATCCTGCCATTGCCAATGAAGCCTGCAAATCCCTGCTCCTCGAATCTGGCGCTACATTAGAAATGAGAGACCAAAAACTGGTTGTTCAGGAAGATGCTTCTGTTTATGGTAATGTAGTGATGGATGAAGCAAACGCCATACTTACTGTTTATGGCGATATTACATGGCAATCGTCATCATCGCTGGAAGCGAACCACAATTCAACATTTATTAATGTGTATGGAATTTGGGAAGCAAGAAATGGCTCCGACTTGAATCCCGGGATGGGTTTCGTTGATTTCAGAGGAACTTCCGATGGATACATCCGGAGCTATGATCCTGATAATAAATTTTATAATCTCAGGATTTATAAAACAGGAGGGGCTTTACTTGGGTTAAGTGCCTATAGTACCGAGCCTCTGCGTGTTGAAAATCTGATCTTTGTCAATTCAGGAGCTATTTTCAACAATTATGACAGCGAAGATATCATCCTCGAAGGCGCCTTCAATTTTTATGGAACCTTCGATATGACCTTCAATAACAACTCCAGCAGTTTTATTTTCGATGGAGTAAATTCTTCGTTGAATAATTTTAGTTCAGGATCAGGGATTTTTAACAATGTTGTTTTCAGTGCCTCCAACCAGGCCACTGCTTACACCGATTTTCAGGTGGCCAAAAATCTCACCATCGAACAGGGTATTTTCAATGCAAACGGGCATACCGTATCGGTTGCCGGCAATTGGACTAACTCTGTTGGCCCTGCTGGTTTTGCCGAAACAGACAGCCGGGTGATTTTTAACGGTTCCGGGCATCAGTATGTTTATGGTGACGAATACTTCAACATTCTCGAGGTAGCCAACGGCGCTGCTTTGCGTGTGAACAATGCCAGTTACGATGTGAGCTGCAATACCTACGACTGGACATCAGGCGGTATCGACGTTGTTGCGGGGAATTTTACAGCCAACGACCTGGACGACAACGGCCTTTACGGTACCTACTGGTGCAATCCGGGTGGAACACTAACACTTACCCAGGATGGGAGTCAGTATGTTGACCTGAATGGCGAAATACACATCTTTGGCGGAACCATGACCGTAAACGGAGGACTGGGGGCAAGCTACTGGCCATACCAGGCTAACGCTGTTATTCACATGACCGGCGGTGTACTTGATTTCCCTGATTCTCCTATACGCCTTAGCACCAGTGCATATAGTTTTACAGAAGACATCACAGGTGGAACCATTAAAACAGCCTGGAGTTTCTGGGATTACCGCGGCGATTTCACTCCCGAAGGCGGAACAGTCGAGCTTTACGGTTCGGATGATGCGCAGGTTACGCTTACCCCAGGAAGTAATTTCTACAACCTGAATATCAACAAAGCGCCCGCCGAAGGATTGTCGTCCAACCAAAATAATTTTATTCAGTACCGCGATGGAAGCAAGGAGCCCATCAGCAGAGCAAATAAAATTACTACCACCAGCGATCTTTTAATAAATGAAGACCTAAACATCGAGGCCGGCACTTTCGATGTATCATCCTACGAAGTAACCGTTGGTAGTAATGCTTCCATTTACGGAACGCTCGCCATGACCGATCCTGCCGGCGACCTGACCGCAAACTTTATCGAATGGTATTCCGGATCAGAAGACAATGTAACAGCAGGAACTTTCCATACCGCCAATTGGCGTTTTAACGAAGGTACCAACGCAATGATCGATGCGGGAAATACGGCTTATGTAGTTAATCTGTATTACCCATTGGATGATAATGCGGAACTTGGCAACCTCGTGGCCGTACCTTATTCCAAATTGTTGACAGATCCTGATAGCCGGGCATTTTATCCTGCCAGAGTGAGTGGTGATTTTACCATTCAATCAGGTGCTATCTGGGGATTTTATGAGCCTGAGGCCGGTATGATAGTGAATGGAAACGCCACCATTGAAGACGGTGCTTCTCTTAGCTTTTCAGGCAGTGAATTTGTGGTGGACGGAAATATCAACATAGCAGGAACGCTGAATATTTCCAATGAAGCTGTTGCAACAGTACACGGTGAAATTTCATGGCCCGAAACAGGGGAGGTATTAATAAATTCAAATGCAGAGGTGATTTTTGACGCTCCACTTCATGCCAAGGGCTGGGAATATATCAATGGCCATTTGACGCTTACTGATGGCTTATTTGAGATAACTAATAACAGTACAAGATTTGGCTCAACAGCTACAACATATGTTTCAGGAGGAATCATCAGAACTGCAGGTGCATTCTATGCGAAAGACCCCAATGTTTTTGAACCTACAGGTGGTACAGTAGAAATATTTGGAGGTTTGCCTGATGTTAATGTTTATATTGAAGGAGGTAATTTCTTTTACAACCTGTTGATCGACAGGGAACCAGCAGTATATACCGATCTGGAGGATGCTGCTTCTGTGACAATTAAAAATGATCTGACTATTTTAAGTGGGATACTTAATACAAAAAATGCAGATCTTTTTGTTGGCGGAAGCTGGACCAACAACGTAGGGCCTGACGGGTTTTTAGAAAATGAAAATGTGGTATGGTTCTACGGTGAAACATACTCCCACATTTATACCGATGAAACATTTTATGATCTCTACATTTTCGATTACCTCACGGATGGCCGGCCGGCCGCCGGCGGCAAAATTGTTGATGAAACCTATATTGAAGATGGGGTGAACGTGCATGTACTCAACGATTGTCGCTTCCTTGGGGGCAGCCTCAACATGGGCAACAATTCCGTGCTGGATGTGGATAACAGTTTTGTTTTTAATGGCGGACAATGTATAGTTCCCAATGGAACTTCGGCAGAAATTTATGTTGGGGGTGACTATACAAATTTCAACGCAGGACAGGCATTTTTCCCGGGGAATTCAACATTTACTTTCGATGGTATTGCTGATCAACAAATAACCACCGATCATTATACAGTTTACTTCTATAATCTCAATATTGATAATCCGGGAAACTTTGTGAAGTTTTATTGTAATACACACGTGTATGGCGATGTTCACGCCATCAACGGAACCTTTGTAAATGAGGGATTGTCTCATGCAAACACTTTTGAGGGTGATATCACCGTTGAACCGGATGGTGCCTTCCTGCCGAAAGGAATTATCAATTTTGAAGGAAATGAAAATACTGTTTTTAATGATCAGTCAACAATTTCTTCCTATCTCTGGGGAGATGTTTATGTAGATAAATCCGCTGACAACCTCGAATTATTGATAGCCGATGATATGATTATACTCAACGGTTACCCAATAGATGTGCTTACCGGTGTGGTCGATTTGAACGGGGGTACGCTAAGATGCACGGATAATGTTACCATCCACGATGGCGGCAAAATGATTGTTGATGCAGGCGCCGTCCTGGAAGTTGGCGATGCGGATGCGCTTACGATTATGAACGGAGGTTTGCTTGAAGTGATCGGCAGTTCGGGAAATCCGGCTACCGTTAAAGCCTGGAATGCCGGTCTCGGCCACAGGTACTCCTTTAACGTTGAATCAGGAGGCGCCATCAGTGCAAAACACGGCATTTTCGAATATATGACCACGCCGTTTGGCCTGCATGTAAAAGACGGTGCTATCATCGATCCTGTTAACAATTTCCAAAACTGCCTGTTCCGCAATGGTACAACCGGTGGAGGTTCGTCCTTCCTTTCCATCAACAACGATCAGGAACTTACCATCCATGGCATTTCATTCCCCGATGCAAGTTGCGAATTTAATGTTGGTAAGGACGTTGGCGCAGGTCATGTCACTTTTATAGACTTTTCGGGTGCCTTTGCTGGAGAGGGCCATGATTGGGATCCCTACAATCTTTTGGACTGGTACGAACCCACCCTGGATGCCAGCCCGCTGGTATTAAATGTAGATGAAGCGGCAGGGTCAACAACCTTTGATGTGATCTCCAACCTCGACTGGACGGCCGGCGAATCCACCGGCTGGTTTAGCATCGCTCCATCATTTGGAACCGGAAATACGGTAATCACCGTTAATTACAGTGAGAATGTTTCCGTTGTTCCACGCTCAGGCGAAATCACACTTTCTGCCGATGGAGTACCGGATGTGATCGTTACGGTAAACCAAGCCGGTGCTGATAATATTATTTCAATAGATCCGGACAACCGCAATGTTTCAGCCGCGGCAGGCACAACCACTTTCAATGTGGAAGCCAACCCGGGATGGACCTGGTATATTACCGAGTCAGTACCCTGGCTGAGCGTAGATCCGATGAGTGGAAGCGGCAATGCAACTTTAACGGTTACATACAATGCAAACCCGGGTACAAGCACCAGAGTAGGAGCGATCGATTTGTCCGGAGTTACATCTCCGGCAGCCACCGTTACACAGGCAGGTGCCGAGGTAATTTTCAGTGTTAACCCCGATGAGCAGAATGTGGGAGCAGTGGCGGGAAGTACTTCGTTTAATATCACATCCAATACTTCATGGTCCGTTTCCGAAAGCGTTGGCTGGTTCAGCGTTTCGCCAGCATCAGGCTCCGGCAACGGAGGGTTCAACGTTAATTACTTACAAAACACAAGCGTGAACCCCAGGTCAGGAAACATCACCGTTTCGGCTGCAGGAGCCCCGGATATTGTGGTGGCCGTGAATCAGGCTGCTGCCGACCCCATCCTTATTGTTACGCCCGATGAGCATAATGTGGGGTGGGAAACCGGAACAGCAACCTTTAATGTTACCAGTAACACCGCTTGGACTGCCACCGAAGCCGAAACCTGGTTTAGCATCGCGCCCGTCAGCGGAACCGGAAACGGCAGCATTGTGGTAACTTATGATCAAAACACCTCTGCATTCCCGCGCTCCGGCGAAATAAACGTTTCGGTGGCTGGCCTGCCAACCATCGAAGTGTTCGTGAACCAGGAAGGCGAACCTGCCTACATAGAATTGCTACCCGGTTTTGCCGATGTGGGGCCGGAGGCCGGCTCAGTTAATGTTGCCCTAAGCTCAAATGCCGACTGGGAAATATCCGAATCTTACAGTTGGCTCAGCGTATCGCCGGCAAGCGGTGTTGGCGACCAAAGCGTTACGCTTACCTACGATATGAACGCTTCCGGTTCGCTGCGTACGGCAGCTATCAATTTTTCGGCTTATGGCGGAGCACTCAACCTCAGCTTCCTGCTTAACCAGGAAACCTACCTCATCCACGAAATTATGGTTCCGGAAGGCTGGTCCGGTTTATCCAGCTACATCATGCCAGCCAACAATATGATCACAAATGTGATGGCACCGGTGTCCCCAAATTTTATCATTCTGCAAAATATGGATGGCATCTTCTATCCAGCCGAATTCATCAACACCATTGGAACCTGGGATGCGCATTCGGCGTATAAGATCAAGCTGTCGGGCAATTCCATCCTCGATATTGTTGGCCTGGAAGAAACCAACAAAACCATTGCAATGGATGCCGGATGGGGAATGATGCCTGTGATAGCCAACATTCCTGTGGATGCGGCTGCACTTTTTGCTGGTGCGGATGTGAAAATTGTAAAAGATATCGCCGGGCTTGGCCTGCTGTGGCCCGAGTACAACATCAACACGCTGGGCGATGTGCTGCCGGGCATGGCGTATATGGTAAACCTGAATGCCGCCGGATCCGTACTATTCCCGCCCAATGCAAAGCAGTCCGGCACGTATGAATATCCAACGGCCAAAGTTCCTGCATCACCCTGGAACATCACCATAAACGGGCCTGCCTCACATGCTGTGGCTTTCATCGCTGACGGCTTCAACGGTGTTATGCCCGGCGATGTGATCGGGGTTTTCGGAGCTTCTCATTCCTGCTTTGGGGTGGCTGAAATTACAACCCTGAAAGAGAATGTGGCACTCAGCGCTTATGCTGACGATCCTTATACCCTTTCGCAGGATGGCTTTGCAAATGGTGAGGAATTGGTATTTAAGATTTTCCGTCCTGAGAGTGGGGAAGTATATAATGTGGAAGCCGCCTATGACGATCAGCAGGCCAACACCGGTTGGTTTGCCGAAAACGGAATTTCGGTGGTTACCGGCTTTAAAGTGGCAGCGGTTGGAATCAACGAGGCACTTGCCAATGCCATCGGCCTCTACCCCAACCCCACCAACGGCGAAGCGAAAGTTTCAGGTATCGCAAATTTCGACCGGCTTGAAATATACAATGCCGCCGGCAAGCTCGAAATGACTTTAGACATCACCCAACGAGATGATATCACCATCGACTTAACAGTGCTGCCTGCCGGCGTATATCAGCTTAAATTTACCGGCCATCAGGCAACAGCCATCAAAAAGCTCATCCGGAAGTAAATTTCGGAACCATCAAAATAAATCCCGGTCACGAAAGCGACCGGGATTTTTTTTGGTTTTTTTCTGTGCAGCCTGAGATGGCTTTGGGCCTGGCTGGTTTTGAAAATCTGGCAGGTGTCATTTTATTAACGCTTGAAGGCTCTTCTCCGTCGGTCGCTCTATGGTATCGTAAACTGGCGACCTTCAATCGTCCGCAGGACATCGAAGCGTCAAAAATAGCTAGTTGCATAAGTGTTGCGATCCCCTCGTGCCTCGGGGCATGCAACCCGAGTTCGCAGCCCTGACCATAAAGAAGGGAGCGCAACCCGTGCCAAAAAGAGGAATTGGCATTTGATATAAGAATTCCGATATTATGATTTATATCCCATCGGTAAACAATATCTTGTGAGAGGCTAAGGATTCGTGCATACTCAATTTTCAATCTGAAAAGTAGATTTCAATACACATTTTTTGTTAACAAATTCTTAACGAAATAATTGTTAAATCACCTGTTTGCACATCAAGATGATCATCCCAATGACTAATCTTTATTTAGATTTGTTCTCGACAATATTACAAATCAAATAAAAACTGATACTAACTTTAAAACCACACGTATTATGAAATTTTCTACCCTTATTTTATTTTTCTTCCTGATACCTGTTTTCATATTTAGCCAAAGCAGGAATCCGCAGCAATACAAAGCTGCACAGGACAAGGAATTGCTGGAATGGGCCGATCAGGCCCGGGAAAGGCAAACAACCGAAAAAGCCGAAGCCATAGAAATAGCAAAACAGAAGGGATGGATCATCAGTGCATTAATGGATGACGGTTCTTTCATCGAAATTAAGCGCATCGGAAAAGACGGCAAACCCGAATACGATATCACCAACAACCTGGATGCAGCCAGGACATCAGAAACCGATCACCTGTGGACGGGAGGCGTTTCAGGCCTCAATCTGATGGGTTCCGGAATGCTTGTAGGCGAATGGGATGGCGGTGGCGTGCTGACCACACATCAGGAATTTGATAATGGATCAGGAACCCGCGTAACGCAGCGCGACACCCCCGGAAGCACGAACTATCATGCAACCCACGTGGCAGGGACCATCATTGCCGAAGGCCAGAATAACTCGGCTCATGGCATGGCACCTGAAGCCAACCTGGATGCATACGACTGGGATTTGGATGAAGGCGAAATGGCCGATGCCGCCGCTCTTGATGACCTGATTCTTTCCAATCACTCATACGGCCGCATCCGTGGTTGGCGATACAACAGCAGTAACGGCAACTGGTACTGGTACGGTGACGTATCAATCAGTTCAACCGAAGATTACGAGTTTGGATTTTATGGTGACCTTGCCCACAACTGGGATGAAATTGCATTTAACGCACCGCATTATCTTATTGTAAAGTCAGCCGGCAACGATCGCGACGACGATCATAACGGCGGTCACTATTATTGGGATGGCAGCAGCTGGACCTGGAGCACTGCCAGCCGGGATCCCGATGGTGGCGCAGATGGTTATGATTGCATCGGAAACCGCGGTATTGCCAAAAACGTCTTAACGGTAGGTTCAGTTGAAGATATCACAGCAGGCTACAGCCAGCCTTCTGATGTGGCAATTGCACCTTACAGTGGCTGGGGGCCAACAGACGATGGTAGGATTAAACCCGACATTGTTGCGAACGGCCAGGGTGTATTTTCTACTAACAACACAGGAAATAGTGATTACCTGACGATTGGCGGAACATCCATGGCAACACCCACAGTTACGGGAAGTCTTGTGCTTCTTCAGGAGCATTACAACAACCTCCGGGGTGGGTTTATGAGTGCTGCAGCATTAAAAGGTACTGTAATCAACACCGCACACGAAGCCGGGGATGCAGATGGCCCTGATTATGAATTTGGATGGGGACTACTCAATGCCACAGGTGCTGCCAACCTGATTTCGGAAGATCACGATGAAGGCGGAAGAATAGTGGAATCCGTTCTTGAGGAAGGCCAGACCCACGAATACACCTATTATGCCGATGGCTCATCCGACATAAACGTAACACTCAGTTGGACTG